>NZ_JAGTUT010000005.1 GCF_025685605.1 Granulicella arctica | reverse complement strand
GCGAGAGACTGAGCGAATCCTCTACGTTGTCGAAAATGGCGTGATATGCGCCCTTGTCTATCCATTTAGCCAGGTATCGGCTTAGATGTTTAGGAAGGAGGAGGTTCGAGAGTCGGCGGTTCTGAGGGTCAAGGTGATACATGCCTTGAACCTCTTTGAAGACCGTGTCCTCGTCCTCGGGGCTCAACGTCGCGCCCCCGTTTGTGAGCAGCATCTTGACGAAGTTGTAGAGAAACTTCACGTTCTTTTCAGTGGGTTCCAGCGCGAACGGGTTGACGCGCGGGCCGTCCAAACCAACTTTGTCCACCCTGCCTCCGTACAGCTCGACCATGCTTTCGTAGCTGTTGCCGATGTCGAAGATGTAGACAAAACCGTTGTATTTGCGCTCTAGCGCGAGCATTTGGTTTGTGTGAACGGACTTACCCTTGCCCGGTGGCCCTATCGTGAGCTGGACTCGAACGCCTTCTACGAAGACATCCTGGAAGAAGGGAGTTCCCTGCCGCGTCTCCAGCACATTTAGATACTCATCGTCCAAATCATCAGAGATCGGGTGTCCGATGTGAGGAGCGAAAACCGGGGACAGACGGGCGTGATGGTCTTCCCCAAGCCACAGCGGGTAGACGCTGTATCGGTTGTTCGCAGGAAACATCGCATAGAAAGCGGAGAGATTGCCTAAGCTCTCCTCGATGATGCTGGCCTGGGCATCGACGAAGATCCGATGCACGACCGGGATGTTGTCGTGCAGCTCGGCGGCGCTGCGGGACGACAATAGGAGCCGTGCTGTGTACTCGCCCTGCGCCTTCTTATTCAACTCAGAGACGATCAATCCGAGATCGTCCACGCCATCGGTAGCGGCCTTTGCGCCCGCACCCTCGTTGAGCGCAGCGAAGTTCTTACCGGCCATGAGGCGCTGAAAGATGCCAACCTTGAAGAACTCAATCCACTTCTCTTGTGCCCCAATCTCCTTACGGACCGATGATGTCGACTTCGGACGCCAGGTTGTGCAGAAGACGCTATCGCATGTCAGATTGGTGAGGCCGTTGAACATGCAGGGCTGTGACGTTGCGGGGGTGCTGGAAAGGGAGAACATCTGGACGTACCGCTTCCCTACTCGCAAATGGTCGGGCTGCCATGAAACCGCACTGTTGGCGATCTGCTGATCGACGCCCATATCCGAAACGAGCCGGGTGTGTCCCGCCCACTCCTCCAGATTGAAAAGCTCGCAAAAGAATTTGAAGGTCTGGTCTTTCTCAAGAAGCTTGATACCGATCTCCTGGCTCAAGTGGGTCTCTAGGATCGACGCCGCCTTCTGCAATTGCCCTAGAAGACGACCGTTCTCGCTCGCCTGGTCTTTAGGCTTCGCCGCGAGAGGGTTGATTAGCTCGGGCTCGAACGTAAGGCACCAATGAAGATCGATACGTCTGAACTTGGCCGTCTTATCGAGGAAGTCTAGCCGGTCCTCGACGAAAGACTGAGTGACGGGATGTTTGTAATTCTTCTTGCGAGGAATCGCGAAGCCGGATGTGACGCGCATGTACTGATAGAGGCAAGAGCCCTCGGGGAGCCCACGCAGACCCCCTTCGATCGCGCGGACCCGTGCCTCTACATCAGCATCCGTGAGGCCTTCGTCGTCGATTCCCTCGACTGAGAAGAGGCATCCGTAACCTCGCGTCTTTGTGGCGAACACGGTTGGGCTAACGAAACGGGCGATAGGCACGATGCTGTTCGCTGCCTTCGCATCGGTGAACCATTGATTAGCGTTTGCGCGGGTCATAGTAGCTCTTCTGCGTGAAGCTCAAGCCCCACAGTTGAAACATCTTTGGGTGTTTGCGGACGATGAACCAGCATCCGGCAGTGATGACAATGAAGATCGCGATTGAAAGGAGATAAAACCGAAGGAGGAGAACCAGAATCGACACAATCACAATGAACATCCAGATGGGCAAGCTGAGACCCAGCTTCTCTCGGGGTTTGTTGAGTGCCTGATTGATCGCTAGTGGTTCTCCTCGCTTCGTTATTTGCATGGTTAGGCCATCACCTTCGTTGCGTGCGTGACGACCATCGAGAGTGACTGACCGGTGAGTGAGCCTACCCACTGCGGAGCAAAGCCGATGACGATACCGGCAAAGAGACCGCCCGCGATGGAGATGAATCCAGCGGAGATGTTGCGGCCCATGAACTGGAACACGCCGACGACGATGCCGATAACGACCGCGATTGAGGCACCAAGCAGGCAGGTCTTCTCGACGGTGGACATTGCTGTCGTTACGCCGGTGAGATCCACGGTGCCTTGGGCATGAGCCGCGATGGGCGAAATGGCAAGTGCTAATAGAAGAGGTCCGGTGGTGCGTGCAACGTTCGTCATCCGCTGTTTGGTGAAAGTTTTGGCGGCGAACGTCGCGAGTCTGGAGTGGATTCGATTGGTGAGTTTCTGGCTCAAGATAGGCTCCTGTTTCCTGTAATGGTTGGTGGGTTTTCGTTTCAGATCAGGCCATGCGTTCAGCATCGAAACTGTTCCGTAGATTGCAACGAAAGCGCTCTTTTGAACGCTCAAGAACGGCTATTTGAAACCACCTCCTTTCAGGTCTGAAGAAACTTTGCTACACACATAAAGAATGCCTTGCGTGTGTAGTATCTACCAATGCTTATACTGCAACTCCACGCACATGTCTACACACAAAAGGAATGCCTTATTTGTGTAGTATGTTTTGTACTGAATTGATTCCGGCCTGGAGGCCGGGTGCATAGACGGGAGGCAGCTAATCGATTGATAAAATTGGTGTGGAGATCATTCGATCGGAAGGCTAAGATTGGGCTCTCAATCATCCCCGAAGAGGACCGGCACAATCCGCACACCCCGATACGATTACGAAGAATTCTGTGTGGCGCTCGGTCAGCGCATAAAGGCGCTGCGCAAAGAGCGTGGCATGACGCAGCGCAAGATGGTGATGGATTGTGGGTTTCACATGACGCAGGTCGCCCGAATGGAACGTGGCGACCCGATAACCTTGAAGACTCTTCTACGTGTTGCGGAGGTCTTTGGGATACCTCCCAACGAGCTGATTGCGGGTCTTGGAGAGGTTCACGAACTGGAGCATGCAGAGCCCGTGAACGCCCCTGTGAGGAAGACAAATGAGTTGAAGCTCGCGAAGGGTGCGAAGGCTTCCAAGAGATAGCTTCCCCGCCTCCTGCATAGCATGGGGGATATCCTTGTTGAGATAAGGGTGAAGCTAATTTAGGCATCTACTAGCTAAGCGCGTTGAGGAAGAGGTCTTTTGACATTCAAGAGACATTTTCTTTTCCACAGAGCGCGTCAAACGAAGGTCAGCTTGCGATGCTCAATCAAGCTGTAGCCGTCTAACAAATCATGAGATCACCTCGAACGATTCCCACGTAGTTCTATTCGTCGATGCAATGAGTTGTGCTGTGTCTCCAGCAGATTGAGAACCTCGAATGAAACGATCGCAATTACACCTCGTTGATGCTCAGGGCCGGGCTGTGTCTCCAGCAATAAAAGCTGCCGTGGAAGTGGTATTCAAGTGGGTATTGAAGGACTTCCCAAATGTCGATACGGCGATGATCTCCGAGTGGGCAGAGGAGGTCGGGTGGGCGATGGAGGCGAAGAGAGAACTTATCTCTGCGCCTGAGCGCTATGCGTACATGGCCCTGAAGGGTCGCGTGCGCGATTGGCTGCGCACGAAGACTGCAAAAGAGGAGAGCGCCGGAATCGGCCAGGATTTAGAGCGTTTAGGCGGCCTAGATCGCTCATTTCAGCGGAAAATCGATCAATCTCTGTTCTTTGACCAACTAAAGGCATCGCTGAATGAGCGGGAGAGGTATATCCTCGTTCTGCTCCTACGTGGCGAAACGAGTCCCAATGTAACCGCGCAGGCGTTCGGCATCTCGTATTCTGCCGCCGCGAAAGCTATCCAACGGGTTAAAGAGCGAGTTGCTGCTAGCGCAACGCCGGTCTCTCGACGTGACGATTTTGGCAACAGGTCTCAAAAATTCTGCGAGACGAAGGTATAGGCGGGCACTTGGATTCTGAACTATTGAACGAATTTCTCTTGGAGGCATTTCCGAACCCAGAGCGCATAGGATGCCCGGATGAAGGCACCTTGAAAGCTCTCGCCGAGGGTCGGTTGCCGGTCAGCGATCCCTCTGGTCTTCATGTAGGTTCCTGCTCCGAATGTTACGCAGAATACAGGCACTATCGCCTTGACTGGCAGGAATCTCAGAACGGCTTATCGAGCAATAGCGCGGCAGCCAGGGTGCAAGCTGAAGTCGATCCCCTACCCCTCGTCGTGACCCCAAAGCGGTCTTCTGGCCGCTTTATGGGAACGCTTCTAGCATTGGCGGCGTCCATCCTCATCATCTTTGGAGCTGCGTATATGTATCTGTCGCAGCGTCACCCGTCGCAGACCGAGCAGGTCGCATCGAGCGTGCCCGTGAATGCGAGCGTGGATCTCTTTAACGCACCAACTCTGCGTGGTACTGGTGACGACGCTGCACCGCTCCAACAGGTAATGCTGCCCGCCGCGATCGTTCATTTATCGATAACGTTGCCGCGATTCAGCCACGCAGGAGATTACAAAGTCGTTGTATCGTACGATCGAACCGGTCAGAAGCAAGTCGCTGAGGGTACGGGCACCGCTAAAGAGAGCGACGGAAAAGTTGATTTGGGTGTGATCCTCGATCTCCGAGCGGCGAAGGCCGGAGCATACTTCCTCGCGACCGTTCGCGGTTCGGACAATGGTACTTATTACTACCCTCTCCAGGTTAGATAGCTGTTCGCAGTGCCTCAACTGCGGTTTCGAGCTGATTGTCTCTTCCCGCTGCCGCGTCTGTGTAGGACCACGGGATCTCAATGTCGGGGGTGATTCCCTTCCCCTCGATCTGGGTTCCTTTAGCGCTGATATAAGCCGCGACAGGTACGATCAAGCGGTATCCGCTGCCTAGTTTTGTAGCTGATCGAGACACCAATCGTCCTGGGGTTTTCGCGCCTGCGATGATTGCGAGCTTGTTCTCTTGAGCAAACTGCGCGACCATCTCTGCGGCACCAGTCGTGTGTTCGTTTACGAGAATCAAGACGCGACCATGAAACGAGCGCTTTCCTTGTGCCTCGGTGTAAAGGAACACTGAAGTTTTGCCCATGAACTTGAGGGCGAGACCTGGAATTGCCAGTTTCGAACGTGGGACTCTATCGAAAATTGGCAGAGAAGCCGGGTCCTTCCGCTCCTGAGCCATCTTTCTGTTCCTGCTGTAGCCGATTGGAAGCCTGTCAGGGGTCAGATAGCTCATCAAGGTAAGACCGCCGATGCCACCTCCAGGATTTCCCCGAAGATCAATGATGAGCCTCTGACTAGAGGAGAACTGTCCAGCAAAGAGCCTATCGAGTTCATTGGCAAAGTCGATGCCAACCTTGCCTTGAAAAAGGCTGACCTTGAGATACGCGGTGCCGTTTGGTTGAGATCCTGTCGTGACCGGCGTCAACTGAGAGTAGGGGTTGTCTTTGTATTTCGGCGTACCGGTGTTGAGAGAGAGAGAAAGCTCTGTTGCAGGCTTACCACGGGCTATTTTGACCGCAATGGACTCCTGCATTTCGAATGGCGGTTCGGTAGAGGCCTCCGATTTAGGAACCATCGGTTTGCCAGCGACCTCGACGAGCACATCTCCAGCCCGCACTCCTGCTTTGGCAGCGACACCACCCGGTAGCACATCCTGAAATACCCATCGAAGCTGATCCGAAATTGACTGGACTGAGAAACTTGCATTGATCGCATTTCGAGGATTGATCGGCGTTCTTTCGGAGAGAAGTCCGAGAGTTTTCGGGGAAAGTTCAGTGAGCATTTCGCTTGTGGCCGTCTCAAAATCGACGGTGCTTTGAGCATCAAGAATTGTGGACCGATGTCTGTTGACGATGCCCTTCCACCGCGCTTCATCGAAGTCGGGCTCAAAATACTTCTCTACTACCGCAGCTTCGATCTTCGTTAGAAGTGCGGCCCGTTGTGTCCGTGTAAGCTCCATCATTTTTCCTGTCATAGAGTGCCGTTTGGGTCTCCAACAATCTGAAAACTCGCCCAAAAGTAGGGTGCTAGGCCCTGTTTCATGAGTGCCAACTGTGCTGTTCGTAGAGCATCAACCTTGCTCTTATGTTGTGATAGCTGACCGTAGAAATCGGCCATCATGTGTTCTGTCGTATGGTCCTCAACCTCCCAGAGCGTTGAAACAACGGTATCGGCTCCGGCTTCGATCCAAGCGTTTACCAAGTTCGCAATGCCCGACTCTCCAACCGGTCCTACTCCAGTATTGCAGGCGGAAAGCGTGACCAGTTTTGCTTTTAGATGCAATGTTCTGATCTCTCTTATCTGCAACAAGCCGTCGTCTGTTCCACCTGGATCGGGCGCAAAAACAAGAGCTGAGCGGTCGGGGTAGTCGAGATCTGCATAACCATGTAGAGCAAGGTGGATCACATCGGTACTGTTGAGATCGAGGCTCTTGAAGTGCCCCTCAGTTGCATCTTCGCCAAGGAGAATCGTGCTTGGATGTGGCAGGTCTTTGGCGATCGTTTCAACCTCATCTCGGCTGTCCGGTAGCGGCACAAGCTGGCTTCGCTGAGGTCCCGTAACGGCTCTAACAATGGGATTACGATTGTCAGGCTGCTTGGTCCATGCTGCCACCCCGACATAAGGCAAGGTTGCGATCTCTTCATGCTGGATCCGTTTTTGGAGAAGCTCAAACACTGTAGATGACGGTGCCACGTCGACGGTGTGCGACGTCAAGACATAATCACTGTCATCCGCGAGAGCAGAAAAAGGTAGTAGATGCAACGCGCCATCGGGGATGATTACAAGGTCCGACTTGTCGGCATAGTGCTTGATCGGCTTTAGAAGATCCGTAAAAAGCTGTCGGGCTAGTGGTTTGTCTTCGTTCCCCGCTCGTATCTTTTTCGTGTACTGATTAGCCTCACTTTCAATGACCGATTTCGACGCTAAGCGATAGGACGTTACAGTGTCCCGAGTAATCGCAAAGGCATATGAGGCTGGTTCGGCTAGAACATATTCAATCAGCAGCTCGTGAGGCGAAAGAGAGCCCTGGAGAGTCGAAAGGTGGACCGGATGCGTGATGGTCTCTTGTGTGAGTGAGCTTGGGCTAATGCCAAGCTCCGTTGTGTAGATGTCGTTCGTAATCTCTGACCGAGTGGCCGGGTCGTCTGTATTTATGAGCGAAAGATTGAGCTTGGTTAGCTCTTTTTCTTCGGGGGTTGGCTGGTGGACTTGTTGGCTAACGTGGTGCTCAAGCGCCTCAGTTTCGACTCTCCCGCGTACGTTGTCGAGGATCTGTAAGGCTTCGTCGTACTGCTTCTGGGCGCATAGAGATGCAAAATACCCCGAGTAAACGTCGCTCATTTCTGCCAAGAGCTGACGTTGAATGTTGGTGGTCGAGGCATGTTGAATCATGCGGTTTATCAAGGCGATGCTCTTCCTGTAAAGGGTCGCCGCTTCTTGCTGGTGACCCATCTTGTCCTCGATTTCAGCTTTGATCGCTAGATTTCGGGGGACAAGGTAGAGCTCGTCTTGGATCTTTGTGTTGGCCTCAATTGCCATGTTTATCGAAGCAAGAGCGCTCGGAAGGTCGTTTGAGCGCTCATAGGCCTGTGCGAGAACCCCGCTGGCATCCGTTGTTCCACGATAGTTTTCTATCCGTTGTGAAATTGAGACTGCCTGTACAAAGTCTTTGATCGCGGCTGGTATATCGCCGCTTGCCTGCTCGATCTCGCCCCGTGATATCAGGACTTGGGAGCGGTGCCCATCGTACGGTGTGCCTTGAAGACGCGCGAGTGATTGATTGGCAAGTTGCAGCGCCTCGGGGTATCGGTGAAGCCCCGCCAGCGCATCGATCTTCGCGTAGATTGCGATCGTGGGGTAGGCGACCCCAGGCGTACTTGCTGCGGTTTGAATGGCCTGGTCCAACGGCATTAGGGCTTCTTTGTAGCGATGGATTTGAACGAGGCCTGCACCGAATACGGAAGCGTATCGAACCGTTGCAGCGGGATCATGCTCTACCTTCGATAATCCCCAGGCACGCACAACTAGTTTTTTTGCTGTCTCCGTATCTCCCAGGATGAAGGCTGCGATTCCCTGCTCTCCGACTGCTCGCGTCGCGAGCTGGTAGTGATGCAGGTTGATTGCGAGTAATTGAATGGATTGCCATGTCGCCCGTGCTTGGCTCGCATCGTAGTTGGTCTCGATCTGACCACGAATGGTGAGAATTCGTAGCTTTGTTTCTGGATCTGTGGCCTCCGGGATTGCGAGTTCTTCGGTCAATCTCAGGATGTTTGTGTGCGCGCTGACGGTTTCGTCCGGTGGAACCTGGCTAACGTGCGCATAGAGAGCTTTCGAGCCTTTGCCCTCACTCGCAAAGAGCTTTTCCGCCCGAGCGTATAAGGGTTGGGCTTCGGCCCATTTGTTCCCCCAGGCAAGGGTGTCGGCACGATCTAGTAAACCCTCGGGCGATTCGGGCGGAGCGAAGGAATGATGCGGTTCGATCGCGTAATAGTAAGCGCCTCCGAAAACGATGATTGTGATGCCTAAAACTGCTGCACTACGTTTGGCCCATTTCCAGCTCTGCATCTCGTCAGTCTATGGGAAACTGCACACCCGTGTGTATCCTTGCCTCGCTGGAGCCTCTTGGTGCGTTTGGGGGTATATTGGGTCGCAAGAATGTGCAGCGCGAGCGCCTTGCGCCTTTTCTGCTGGTCCTGGCACGATCTCAATGCTTCAGCCATTGGTCTAAGACAGCCCTCACTCTCATCAGGAAGTTTTTGCTTTTGCTTTTGCCGTGTCTTTTGTCTTCGTGGGTGCTGTTTCTTGAGGTATTCGAGGTGACGGAGGGGTGGGCCGGTTCTTCTCGCCGGCGCACGCTGGAGTCACGTCAGATTGGCTTTGTAAGAAGAATGGATTTCCACAAAGGAAGGCGGTTTGAGGTGGGGATTATAAGTGGGATTAGAAGAGGGATTTAAAAGATTAGGGGCTCGGGCATGTTCCCTATAAGCCTTATAAAACAAACGGTTTAGCCACTTTTTTCTAATCCTTCCAGTCGGGCGAAATGCGTTCAAAGTCGGGTGGGATGCGTCTTTGGTCGGGCCAAAGGCGAAGTTCGGTCGGGTGGGATGCGAACACAGAAAAGCAACGCAGAATTATCCACAGACCACGCTTCTAAGCTTCGGTCGGGTGAAATGCGACGGAAGAGTCGGGTGAAATGCGTTCTTAGTCTGTATCGTACGATCCAACCGCGGCACCCATTTAGCCGGGCCGGATGGTTGGGGGTGGTCTACAAGAGGTTTTTGGGGGTAAAGTCGGGTGAAATGCGTCATTTCGGACTCAAAGGTCGGGTGAAATGCGAAGCTGGAGACCTACACAACAAGGAATCCGATGACCGCGATTCTTGTTCGCATTTCATCCGACCAGTTCGCGGACGGTCGGGTGAAATGCGATGATTCTGTGGACTTAGCGAGCTTTCAAGAGTTGGTCGAGAACCTGGCGCGTAGAGAACATATCGAAGGTCTCTTGCTTTGCTGCTTCGCGAGCGGGCTGCCGTAGCGCGAGCTGTTGGTCACGCTGCTTGCCTTGAGTCTCTCTAAGCTCCCTCAACCTCTTCGTCTTCGCGATCTTCTTAGCCACATGGCGATTCTGTGCGGCAGACGGATTGCGTGTCACCGTCACGAGATTACGGTTCCACGTTACAGACCACCCCAAGGTCGTGGAGAGGGTAGCGAAAGCGTTGTTTAGCTCGGTCTTGAAGTGTTTCAGGAGCGTTGTGGGACTTCCTGACTTGTTATGCAGAAACGCAACTGTAACGGGAAAAGGGGCCGCGTGTGTGGAGTAGTAGCTGTGAAGCCACTGCGCGAGGGGTTTGCCTTTGATGGCCTGGCGTTGGTCCCACTCCAGCTGCGTCCAGCTCGCGGGTGCAAAGAGCGTAAGGATCTCTTTAGCAAACGTGACCTTGTATGTCTTAGTAGTTTGCTCGCGTACGAAGTAAGCGATGAGACTCCCGGAGAACCGGTAGTGCCGATCGTTTACCTTCCATTCGAGATCGACTGAACCTCGGCGAAGGCGTTGCAAGCTCTCTTCTAAGTCTTCATAGCTCAGGTTGTTGCAGCTCCGCCCGATGGACTTCAGAAAGTCCGCACCCTGAAACTGACAAACGGTCTCCATCGGCTGGCGGCGTGCTCGGTGCAGAGTCTCGAAAAACACGTCTGCATCGTACTGGTTTAGCTGCATACCCGCGAAGTTGATGGTGATGCCGTCTTGCGATGCAATCGGTACGGATTCCAGGTTCTTGTCGGGCCGTGTTTGCCTGCCGATGATTTGCCGCTTCTTGCTCTGAATGCCAGCGAAGAGCGCCGAGCGAAGAATCGCATTCGGTCCGCCTCTGACGCTTTCGGGCCATATAGGAAGCTGTTTTTGCAGTCCGAGATTAGCGGACGATCGATTCTCGTGAGCTAAACTATTCATAGGCCCGCCTCCAACGCGGGTTTAGAAATACGAGCCCTCGGCGCTGCCAACGCTGGGGGCTTTTTATTGCTCCAAGGTTACAGGACGGGTATGCGGAAACTTCGCATTTCACCCGACCTGGCCGCATTTTAGAGATCAAGGGTCTGCCTCTTCCCTGCTCCGTCTGTGGCTAAACTGGTCATCAGTGGTTCGCCTCCTCTGGGCGGACTACTGCGGGAATCCAAAATGGGTGGTCTGGGGCGGTCTCCCTGGGCCGCCTGTCCGCTTTCTGTTCATACGCACAGAATCCTCTATTAGCTAAGCGCGTTGAGAACGGTAGTTTTTGACATCTCCAGTAAAAAAAACTTTTAGTGAATATGCTCGTGTTTTGTGACCCACTCCGCCAAAAGGCGTTCTGTGAGGTCTGAGAGGTCCCCTTCTGTGTCGAGGATCTTCAGAATCGAGTTTGCCTTGATATGGGTTTTCTTCTTGAGGATGAGCGTGTATCCCTTCATGCTAGGATCTTTCGACTTCGCTACGGCTTTGGCCGCCGCTGATTCTTTGGCCTTCGAACGCGAGGGCGCTGTCTGGACAGTCTCATCCTCGGTTGTTGCTGGCTTCTGTCTCTTATCCAAGAAACCAAACTTGTCTGCGGCCACGACGACTTTATTTGCTGCCATAGGTCAACGCCTCCTTTGCCACGGTTTGATATGCCGCCCATGCTCTTTGAGCGCGTGGGGCTTCCTTGCTCGGTAAAACGAGATCATTCACCGTAGTGCCGTTCTCCACGGCCTTGTCGAAGACCTTCAGGCGGGGTATGTCGACGGAGAACAAGGGGATGCTCCTGGCCTCAAGCGCCGCTCTTAGCGCGGGGCCTTCGGGTTCTGGCGGTGGTGGTACTTTCGTGAGCAAAACGCGGAAGGTTTCCGCTCCCATTGCACGCAATGAGTTGATCGTCAGTGCTAAGCCATCATTGTCCAGCCCCGCCGGTACCGCCGGAACTATGAGCAAAT
Source organism: Granulicella arctica (assembly GCF_025685605.1). Classification (NCBI taxonomy): domain Bacteria; kingdom Pseudomonadati; phylum Acidobacteriota; class Terriglobia; order Terriglobales; family Acidobacteriaceae; genus Granulicella; species Granulicella arctica. Next base: position 55,727 of record NZ_JAGTUT010000005.1, on the reverse strand, counting down.
CACACCCATCCATGAGCTTTTTGAGGTCATCGTCCGAGGGCTTCTGGCCGGTGTCGATGACGGTATGCTCAAAGCCTCTTGATAGCTTCGCGGCTTGTTCTATACCGGCAACTTTGAAAGGAAAGCCCTTCCCCTTCTGACTCCAGGCCGTTGCGTTTCGGGTGTCATCCCCATCAAGTAGCAGCGTCGGCGTGTAGAGCTGCAGGCAAGCGGCGAGATGGACGGCGGTTGTGGTCTTCCCTACTCCGCCTTTGTTGTTCGTGACTGCAATTATCATCGTTTATCCTTTTAGCAGTTTATCGGTTCATGCTGATAGACGGATAACCATTTATCCGGGGAGAATCAAGAGAGGAGCGGGGATGCTTCGGGCAGTAGCTTTGCAAAAGCTTCTCGAAAACCTTGAGCATTTAGGTTTTTGTCCCATTCCACTGCAAACTCCACTTGCGCCTTCAGCTTCGCCGTGTGAGTGATAAACGTAGGGTTGTCCTCTAAATCCTTTCCGGTGCTTTCTACAGCCGTTTCCTCAACGTGCAATCCATCGTTCAGGAAGTAGTACGGATAGAGCTCGACAATTTGTCCCTCCTGATCCGTCTCGACTTCAAAGCACATTTCGGGATCGCGCATCGCGTCTCCGTTTTGGCTGTAATAGTGAGCAACTGAGATGGCTCGGTGTCCTCTAGGGCCTGGCCCTATTCCTTCGATAACGAGGGGCATGTATGGAGCGTTCTCGACTCGGATGTGAAAGCCTTTCGGCAGCGGTGTGGCTTTATTAAGCATCTCGATGACGGTCTTCATCGGGTAATCCTCCTGGGAGGGGGTCTCTAGTCCCCTCCATGTTTATCATTCTATCCGTTTAGACGGATAAAACGATATCAATTTAGGTACATAACAGTTTATGCGGATAGGACATATGAGATTGCGGCCTCACGGCTGAGCTGAGTGTGCCTGTCGTCGTAGAAAGAGCCGGTCGCGGCGTCGATCAGAAGATATCTGCGAGTGTCCATGTGCTTGTAAAGCTGTATCGTCCCTGCTGCCCCGATCCACATGAAATCTACGCATTGAGCACGACTGAGCGCCTTTTCCAAGGGCACCCAACTGTCCCGAGTTTCGATGACGCTATCTATTTGCATTGGTTTCCTCCTCGTACTTGTCATCGTGCCCTGCGTTCTCTCAGGAAGCGGCCTAAGCCGCCTCCTGTTGCTCTTCTTCCTGCTCTTCGGGCTCCATGATCCTTATCTCCCCATCTTCGGCCTCGTAGCAAGTTCCACAGATAAGGGCTGTTTCCGGTTTCGCCCATGCGTTAGTTCCGCAGCTCGTGCATGTGTACTTCGTCTTGCTTGCCGCCTTCTTCTTACGCTCGGCAGTGAACGGAAAGGATTGCCAATTAAGACGAAAGCCGGTCTTCGCCAGCTTTGCGTATGCGAGTGCATACGGCCCACCCAGAACGATGTAATGCGTTACGCTTTGACCCGTCTCTTTGCCGCCTGGCTCGCCGGTAGTCGATGGATAAAGACCAATTTCCTTCATCTTGGCCGCCCACTGGCGATCGTGGTAAGCCGCACGCGGGGCTTTGCCATGTGTCTGCTGCCATACGTGCGCCATCTCATGAGCAAGAGTCGAAAGAATTAGCTCATCACTCCTCCCCGTGAAGACATCCGGGTTCATCGCCAACTCATGAGCCCTGGCTCCATCTGTGCGTCCCTCAAAACGGTTTGCTGCGAAGTATCCTTTAGCGTTTGCGTGGCGCTGGAGCGTCACAAGTACATGAGGAAGGGCTCCGCCGAAGAGTTCAGCGTTTAGGAAGTCGTAAGCAACTTGAAAGGCCCGGTACTCACGCTCGGTTATCGTGGGCTCTAAGTTTGCTTCGTACGATACGAAAGGCTGTGGGTTGGTCTGCATTTTGGTCTGGTCTCCTCTGGTATTGAGCGAGTTCTCTAAGCTCTCTCAACTGTTATCAGTTTATCATGTTATCCGTTTAAAATGATAAACGTTTATCCTTTTATTTCTGCTCTTTAGAAAGCGGTGGAAGGGAAGTGGGTGGCATTGTCTGGCGGCAATTCGACTCCTGGCCTTGTCTTGCTGTTCTTGCCTTTGTCGCGCATTCCCATCAATAACCGCCGTCGTCGAGGCGGGGGGAATGTGGAAGGCAGCCAGTTCTATCGGTGCCTTCCAAGGGGCGGGGGGAAGGGTGGAAACGGTCTTTGTTCTTGTTTCCATGCTTTCCACGGCCCCGGCATTTCCACGGCCTGGTTGGTCTTTGCTGTTGCCTGTTTCTCGGGGACTCCCCACGCTTTACGCAAGCAAATTGGTCATGGAAATGGCGCAGCTATGCAAAGCATGGAAAACGATGAAACCGTTTCCCACCCTTCGCACAGCCGCTTGGAAGACGCTGATGAAGCTCGCGTCTTCCACATTCCCACGACCACGGCGACGAGATTAGATAAGAAAGACAAGCAGCTGCCACTGCGTCACCTACATGTTGGTCAGTTCTCGTTAATCCCAAATGTTGTAGTTAGACAGAACCAGCTCTCCCCTTGCGCTTCGACACTACGAGCGGTTATATTTCATGTCGAAGCAGCAGGGTTGGAGGAAGCGATATGGAAGAACGATTAGAGCTGCCACAGGGCACGCTGGACTTGCTCATTTTGAAAGCGCTGGCGCTTGGGTCGATGCACGGTTGGGCGATTTCAGAGCGGCTACAGCAGATCTCCCGTGAAGCCCTGCAAGTACAACAGGGATCGCTCTACCCCGCTCTGCATCGCTTAGAGCGCCGAGGCTGGATTAGCGCAAAGTGGGCTACGAGCGAGAACAACCGCCGCGCAAAGTATTACAAGCTGACGCCGCGCGGACAGAAGCAATTGGAGACCGAGACCACTGCATGGCGCAAACTCGCCGCTGCAGTGGGCCTTGTGCTTGACATGACGGCAGGAGAGTCAAATGCTCACTGACCTCCTCTACCGGCTCCGGGCTTTGTTTCGCGGGCAACAAATGGATTCCGAGGTGGAAGAAGAGTTACGCGGGCACCTTGAGTACGAGGCGGAGAAGTTGCGCCGTACAGGACTCCCTCCAGACCAGGCGATGCGTCGCGCCCGTATGGTGCTTGGTGGCCCTGAGCAGGTGAAACAGCAAGTCCGCGAATCGCGTGGAACCAAATTCCTGGAAGAGCTCCTGCAGGACATACGCTACGCGATCCGATCGTTCGCTAAAACACCAGGAACGACGGCTATGATCCTGCTTTCGCTGGCAATCGGCATCGGTGCCAATACCGCCGTGTTCAGTTTCACCAGTGCGCTCCTTCTCAATCCGCTGCCGTACCCCAATCCTGATCGGCTCACGATCTTATGGTTGCGCTCGCCCGGCATTGGCATTCTGCAGGACTGGCCTTCACCCGGCCAGTACCACGATATCGTGACGCAGAATCATGTTTTCGACGACTCTGCCTTGGTGACCGGGTCCAGCTTCATCCTTACCGACCGAGCAAAGGCGATCAGGGTTGGGGGCATGGAGGCTACGTCAAACTTGCTGCCCATGTTGGGCGCAAAGCCCATGTTGGGCCGACTCTTCTTAGCCGAGGAAGACCGGCCTGGGACGCCACAGACTGTGGTGCTCACCTACGGATTATGGCAGCAGGAGTTTGCGGGTGACCCGCACATCCTAGGCCAGGCTGTCACCCTGAATGGCCATCTTCATACAGTGGTGGGCGTTCTACCTGCGAGCTTCCGGCTGGATCATGAAGTAGTCCCGACCGTAGGCGGTATCCCCAAACCTGACTTCTTCATGCCACCAGCGGACGAGGCTCGGGATGCGACCAACTATGGCTCGGAGAACTTCAACATCCTGGCACGGCTGAAGCCGGGTGTCTCCGTGGGGCAGGCGCAGGCTGACATCGACGTCATTGCCGCGCGCATTCGGAAAGACAAGTCTCGCGATCCTTCGTTCACCATCAGCGTTGTCTCCCTCATGAATCAGGTGGTCGGCGACATTCGTACAGCAATGCTGATTCTCTTCGGAGCAGTAGCTTTGGTCCTGCTGATAGCCTGCACGAACGTTGCGAACCTGCTGCTTTCACGCGCAACAGCGCGACAGCGTGAGTTTGCGGTGCGGGCTGCTCTAGGAGCTGGACGCGCACGCGTAGTCCGACAACTACTGACAGAGACGATTCTGTTGAGCTTAATCGGTGGCGTCGCGGGAACAGGACTCTCCGCCGTGTGCATTTTGCTTGCACGCAAGATGCATCCGGCTAACATTCCAAGGCTCAACGAGCTGGGCTTGGACTGGCGAGTGCTGGCCTTCACGTTCGCCATTTCTCTGGCAACTGGAGTGCTCTTCGGCCTCGCGCCAGCATTGCGCGCTGCACGTGTCAATCTCACGGCAAGCCTGAAGAGCGGCGGCAAAGGATCATTGCATGGCGGCCTGAGCCTTCGCCACGACCGGCTGCGCGGAACTTTGGTGGTTGCCGAGATTGCCATTTCGCTACCACTGCTGATTGCGGCCGCGCTGCTCGTCCGCAGCTTCGCGCAACTCTCCGACGTGCCTCCTGGCTTCAATCCGCAGCATGTGATTTCCATGAACATGAGCGCCTACGGACCAACACTCAACACGCCCGCCAAGAGAATCCAGTTCTATCAGGAACTTACAGAGCGTACGACTCATCTGCCCGGAGTCACTGCTGCCGGTGCGGTTTCTGCGCTTCCCCTTACCCCCACAGTTGGCTGGGGTAAGGTGCATATCGAGGGCTACACCCCGCTCCCCAACGAACCTGAAGTGCAGGTTGATTTTCGAGTCGCTACCCCCAGCTATTTCAACGTAATGCAGGTGCCCCTTCTGCGTGGGCGCACTTTCGCAGAGACCGACTCGCCGACCATGCCACCGGTCATGATTATCGATCAGAAGATGGCTGACCATTTCTGGCCACATGGTGATGCGATCGGAAAGCACGTTCGGCGAAGCGACGACGATTCGTGGGCCACGATTGTAGGGGTCGTGGGCATCGTCAAAGAGTACGGTCTCGACGCCGGGACGCGAATGGTAATGTATGCTCCGCATGCTCAGCTTTCTGCTGGAACAATGTACTTCGTTGCACGTACGCAGACTGATCCAAACGCCTTCGGCAACGAGATTACGCGTCTGGCGAACTCGATCAACCCCAACGTACCTGTCTCCGACGTTGCCACCATGTCTCGACGCCTACAGGATTCTTTGGCACGCCAGCGCTTCGCGATGCTTATGCTGAGTGGTTTTGCAGCGTTCGCTTTGATACTTGCTGCGATAGGAGTATACGGAGTTATCTCATTTCTGGTGACGCAGGGTACGGCCGACATCGCTCTTCGCATGGCGCTGGGAGCCCGCCGCATGAGCATTCTTTCGTGGGTCTTCGGCCAAGGCGCGAAGCTGGCATCGATCGGACTTGTGGCCGGCGTTATGGGTTCCCTGGCACTCACGCACATCATGAGCAGTCTGCTATTTCAGGTGAAAGCTACTGACCCGCTCACATTCGGTTCGATGTCGTTTGTCCTACTCTTCGTAGCACTGTCTGCCTGCTTGCTTCCGGCAACCCGAGCGATGCGCATCGACCCAGTGATTGCCTTACGCGCGGAGTGAGGGCTCTAGTAAAGCTGGGCATAGCAGGTTGATCTCGCCAGATAATCCGCCGTGCTCTTACGGTTCTGAGGAGTAGCTGGCGGTCTGCCACTATAGGCGAGCAGTCAGTACCGCTAAACGCCGTTCCCATCATGAGTGCTTCTGGCTTCATGGAGATAGCGCCGATACGCTCCTCCTCATGCCATAGCGGTGATCAGAGGGTTACTAGCCAAAGTGCCGGCTCGTTTTGCTCGATCAAAGGTTTTCTGCGTCTTCAGCAAAGCAATTAGGACGCCTAGCAGTCTGTCGGCCAAACCGCGCAGTGCTCGTGCGTGAAGGTGGCCTGCTGCCCGCAATGCGTCGTACTGCCTTCGGCTCCTGCTGTCGCAGCAAAGGCTGCTTGTTGCCCAGTAGAAGACTGCGTTGCGTAAGCGGGGACTACACGCCTGACGCATACCGACGACCCTTCTCTTGCCGCTTTGCTTGGTCACCGGAGCCGTGCCAGCGTAGCAGCGCAGAGACTCGTAATCCCGTTCTCGGATTGGTCGGGAAGCTTCTGTCAGAAGAGCGGCGGCGACGGTTGGGCCTACACCTGGAATCGACAGGATCAGTTCGGCGTCGCACGGCGGCATGCTCGTTCCAGCATTCGCCTCAGTCATGGCGGTTAGGAGATTTTTGATGCGGTTTCCGACCTGCCGCAACTGCTCGTCCAAGAGCTTGACGTGGGGAAGCAGGAGTAGAACATGCTCACAGGCTGCCTCGGCTGCACCTGGAGCCAAGGCAAGGGGAACGGTCTTTAAAGCTGAAAGCACCTCATCCACTGTAAGCTTCCGGATGCGATTCGCCTTGAGGAGGCGTTGAACTCGAAGGGAACTGATCTTTGCGCCTGCGGTCGGCGTTGGTGCTGCTTCTAGCAGGTCCCACATAAGTCGGTCGTCTGCAGCCGGGCTGACCACCAGCATCTGCGGGTAGTAGCGATGTAGCTGCTGCCATAGTCGGTTGGTCGCGCGTCTGAGCTCGGCTTTCAGCTCATCCTGGAACCGTGAAAGCTCACGTAGCCGAATCAGCTCGGGGGAGTCGATCTCAACCCGCTTAAAGCTCTGCCTGTCGGTGAGCAGGGCGCTAGCCAGCACGAGCGCGTCTCGGGCATCATCCTTTGCTCCGGCAACGGTGAAACGATCACGGAAGCGATCAACCTGCTTGGGATTGATCGAGAACACGGAAAAGCCACTTTCGACCAGAGTCTCCACGAGGGCACCCCAGGCGACCTCAACGCCGATGGCGACCAGAGCGGGTTCGCATGCGGTTCGTTGTTTGAGTTTGTTGACCAGGACCACGAGGCCTTCACCGCTGTGTTCTGCGTCAAACTGCTCGATCACTCGACCATGCCTGTCGATCATGGCGATGCGGTGAGTCTGCGTTCCCCAGTCGATCCCGACGAAGTATTCCAATGATTCCTCCTGTTCCGAATTGCTTTGCGATGCTCTCGTCACGCCTGTACCGGCACTCACCCGCGGTGCGGTGGTGCTACTCCCCACTGGACGTTTGCATCACCGCTGAACCGTCAAGGCGCAAGTCCCCGATTGGTGATCCGATCACTGCGTTGCGGAGGCACTCTTGACGGCCAGCTATGTGAGACTCGCCCACTTACGGGAAGTCATGAACAGCGTACAGGCGTTGCGGGGGGCTCCCCGCAGAGGGGGTGATGGAAGAGTGGGCCGGTTCTTTTCGCCGGCGCACTCTGCAATCAGGGGGAGACTTCCCCCACCTAAAGCAAGAAATGACTTATCAGCATATACCGGTAACCGTTTATCGGCTTATCCATTTGAGCTTGCCACTCCTTGCACGATATTTCGCCTTTTCTTCGCTACTACTGGTATATCTAGTTTGGAGGTGCGGGATGAGCTTGGAGCTGGTGGAGTGGGTCGCAACTTGGCCGTCATTGTTGCCATATTTCGACGGTAGCGTACCTGCGGGATTTCCAAGCCCGGCTGAAGATTACTTGGAGACCCCTCTCGATCTCACCGAATTTCTCATCGAAAACAAAGCAGCTACATTCCTGATGCGAGTTGATGGCGACTCGATGAAAGATGCTGGAATTCTGGACGGCGATCTTCTGGTTGTGGATCGAGCAGCAGCGCCCAATAACGGCTGCATCGTTGTGGTTGCCGTAAATGGCGAGTACACCGTAAAACGCATAAGGCGTGGACCTGACTGCATATGGCTCGATCCGGCCAATCACCTCTACCAGCCGATTCGCGTCTCGATTGGCGAAGACCTACACGTCTTCGGCGTTGTGAAACACGCCATCCACACCCTGCGATGAGTCATGACAGAGGTCTTCGGGATAATCGACTGCAACAACTTTTACGTCTCCTGCGAGCGTGTGTTTCGGCCCGACCTCGAAGGCGAGCCGGTCATCGTGCTATCAAACAACGATGGTTGCGCAGTAGCAAGGTCGGCGGAAGCAAAGGCCCTCGGGATAAAAATGGGAGATCCCGAGTTCAAGATTCGCGATCTCATCAAGCGCGAGAATGTGAAAGTCTTCAGCAGCAACTATGCCTTGTACGGAAGCCTGTCCGGAAGAGTCACGGATACGCTGCTCTCGATGGTTCCGACTATCGAAACTTACTCGATTGATGAGAGCTTCTTGAACCTGGGCGAGTTCAGCGAAAGGGAAGTGGAGCCTCTTGCGCGAGAGCTGCGCGAGCGCGTTCGTCGCTGGGTAGGTATCCCAACGTGCCTAGGCATCGCCCCGACCAAGACGCTCGCCAAGGTAGCAAATTTCATTGCAAAGAAGCGTCCGCAGTATCGCGGCGTATGCGATCTTCGTTCCAGCCAGGTGCGGGCGGAGCTGCTCTCCACCGTGCCGGTCGATGAAGTCTGGGGGATCGGCGCGGCGTCGGCGGCGAAGCTCGCAAAGATTGGAGTCCAGACGGCCGCCGATCTCGCCGCACTCGATCCAGACAATGCTCGGGCGCTGATGACAGTGACGGGTGGCCGTACCGTCTACGAGCTGCGCGGGATCTCCTGCCTGCCGCTGGAGCTTATGGAGCCGACGAGGAAGGGAATTGCCGTCACCCGCAGCTTCGGGGCTCCGGTCACGACCTGGCGCGAGATGCGCGAGGCCATCGCAAGCTACGCCACACGAGCGGCAGAGAAGATGCGGCGCTACAAGGTCGCCGCCGAAAACATCTTCGTCTTCATGCACACGAACAACTTCAACAATGACCCGTTCTACTCAAATGGAGCCTCGGCACGGTTCGCAGAGACGACCAACGACACCGGGGAAGTGGTCGCCCTGGCCGTGCGCCTGGGCGAAAGGCTCTGGCGAGACGGCTTCCGCTACTCAAAGACAGGGATCATGATTACCGAGTTGCTGCCCGAAACCATCCGGCAACCGGCCCTTTGGGGCGATCTCGACCGAGAGAGAAGGGAACGGGCCTGGAAGGCGATGGACAAGCTCAACGCGACCCTCGGGCGCGATACCGTCCGCATCCTCGGTGCCGGTCCCAAGAATGCCGCCTGGAAGCTCAGGGCAGAGCATCGCTCGCCTCGGTGGACAACAAGATGGGATGAACTGCCGAGAGTCCGGTCAAACTGATAAACGGATAGCACGATATCCGTTTAGACCGATGGCTGTCGTTGTTTCGTATGTCCTAGAACGTGCTTTTCATCGATTCTGGGTAATTCTGGCGAATATAATACGAAAAAGTTGCAATGGGGAAGGGAGGCTCCACGCACCCATCGAGGAGTTTTCCATGAAATCCCACACCACGCCGAAGAGACTGCTAAAGCAGTTTTCTTACAAGCATCCCGTTGAGCAGTCCGATTGGCTCTGGCAGTACACCAAAGGAAAGAAGCCCAACGGTAGAAAGTCCCCAACGTCGGCAACACGCATCGACGGCTTCTATGCCGATCCAAATGACTCAGCGATCGAGGCCGAAGTCGAGATGCGACTAGCCCAAGAGATTGAGCAGCCGGTCAATGACTTTATGGATGAGATCTGCGATCCAGGGTTCGTACTGACCCATGAGCGCAAGTTGGCACTCACCCGCTATATTTTCATGCTGTTCCAGCGCTCGCAGGCTCGCCGCTCCGGCCAGGGGTCACTGGCGGCGGTGAAAGCCCACGCCTTTACTGCTTTCTTGAACAACCCAAGACAGCTCGCAACGGTAGCGGCGCATTTGAACATCGAAGAAATGGCCCAGGGGCGGAGATTCAGCCACGGACTAATCACGTCGGAGATTGTCGCCGAGAATGCGAAGCGCATGATGCGTGCGGATAACACGCACGACTCTCTCCAGCGCACCTACGTCGAGGGCATCAAGAACCAAATGTCCCATGTTGATCCACTGCTTTTGGCTAGTGAATGGCGCTGGGTCTTTGCAACGCCAGATGCCCCGTTCATGCTTGGCGACTCGCCCGTCATTACTTTCGCGCGGGCCGTCAATGGGAAACTGGACTACGGAATGGGTTTTCACGAACCCAACGTGGAGGTTGCGCTGCCTATGTCGCCGACTACCTGCTTGCACTTGCTCCCCGCAATAGCGAATCGAAGGCCAGTGCAGACGCCGACCACGCAGGAGATCAACTGGGGCCAGGCAGGTTATGCGTTCGAGCACTGCTTCTGCAATGTCGACCGTGCCGACCTGGACGCGATCATGCAGGCGAATGGCGGCGCGTTTGAGATGGGCACAAAGACTTATCGGCTGCCTCACGAGAACTATGACAACCACGTCTGCGACATCTTGATGGGCCTCCGCAAGCCGGGAAAGTGGTGATCGGTTAGATCGTACGATACAAGCCAAGATCGCATTGACCGACCGTCGTCGTGACGAACTGAGAGGGAAGGGAAGTGCTCAGGCTCGCGGAATCAGCTTGCGCTCCCTCCCCTCGATGCTATTCTTTCCACACCGAAGCAGAGAACTGTTGGCCCTGTACTAAAACGTTCGGTCCCCGACTCGATCTCGACGGTAATTTGAACGACCAAAGGACAAGATATGGAGCAGGGAACAGTGAAGTGGTTCAACGATGCTAAGGGGTTTGGCTTCATCAGCCGTCAGAATGGCGAGGACGTGTTCGCTCACTACTCGGCGATCGTCTCCAGTGGCTTCAAGAGCCTTCAAGAAGGACAGGCCGTACAGTTCAACGTGGTCAAGGGACCCAAGGGCTGGCAGGCCGCAGACATTCAGCCGCTGTAAGATTCTGATCACTGTGAGTTCGACGGCAGAGTACGACCTCATTCAAGCTCAGATAAGGCAGCTTAAGGCAGAACTGGCTGCAACCGGCCTCCCAGAAGAGTTGCGGAGGCTGCGTGAACAGATACGCCCCTACCCCTACTGGGAAACAAACTTTGGCTGGCCGATGCATCCGCTCGTCTCGGGTATCGCTACTGACGACGACGGAGTGACGCACTTCACGTTCAGCAATGTGAAGTACACGATGACCTTCATTCGTGAAGCGGACTATGGAAATACAATCGAGCGTTCAACGCCGATCAAGGGCAAGTTGTTGGTCGAAGCGGATGGTGTTCTCGTACTGGACTCTCGCTTCTACGGCGAATCTGACGAGTACAGCGATAAGTGGCGATATCACGATTCTGACATCTACAAAAAAGGCCCCTGGGTTCACAGCCTGTTGCGCTTCAAGAAGGAATCCAACCAGCTCATTGAGGCCGCGCGAGCTCAATCCCAGCTCTTGAACAAACAGGATCCCGCTGTACTTCAGGCGATGCGGGACAAATTCAACTTGCCCACTGTCACCCCGCCCTCGGGGGCGGCGGAAACGAAAACCTCTTCGAACTCGACGCCGATGATATCTCGCGTCATTGGAGCAATACGGGAGGCGACCAAGGGATGGCTGCGTTCAAGTAAAGGCTCCTAAAAGGGACATTTGCCCGTCCGATTGGTTAGGAACTTTGCGAACGGGAGGGTTTCCTAAACTGATGCACGCATAAACGGTTATCCGTTTATGCTGGTAACTCCCGCGATCAGAAGGAAGAGTGGGCCGGTTCTTCTCGCCGCGCGCTTTGGAAACTCACTCCAAGGCTGGTTGCGGATTTGCTTCACATTCGGTGGAGTTTGTCGCCCTCACCGAAGCTCGGCGCGTTGCTCAGGCGAGCCTCTTGGTGGAAGCCCGTATGACAGCGCTATAGGAGTTGTGCTCCGACGGCGGCTCGTCGAACCGCTGTATGGTCTCTGAGACGCCTGGAGTGATCTTGTAGAGGACAGCAGAGGTAACGGATCTCACTTCAACGTCGATCGCAAGCTCGGTCCCATCTGTGAACCCAACAAGCACCTGTCGATCCTGCTCGTCCCGATAGACCCTGACGTATGCGACCTCTTTACCGACAGCGACGGGTATCTCGTACATCTCCGACTGATTCATAGGGTCTCCTCTACGGTGTCAGGCCATCGCGAGGGTTCGGTGACCTATCGGCTCGATGGCAGGACTCAGCTTGATTTCGATGTTGTACCCGAGGCGATTCAGGCATTCCATCAATTTGCTTTCCGATAGGTTGGCGAAATCTCCGCGCATAAGCCCGGAGACCTTCGCTTGTGAAATACCCATGCGTTGGCCAGCTTCCCCTTGAGTCAGACCGAGCCGTCGCACGGCGCGGGTGATCTCGATCACCAAACCCGACTTGATTTTGAGCTGTTCCGCGTCGGCCAGTCCAAGGTCTGCAAACACGTTCCCCGAGCTGGTTTCAACGTCAATGCCATCAATCGTGCGCTTTGCCATCTCGAATCTCCTTTGCCAGAGTCTCAGCAACCTTAAGCCTTGCGTGAACGATGTCCATGTCCTTCTTGGGCGTTGCGATACCGCTTTTGCTCTTCTTTTGAAAGCAATGGAGAACAAAGACAGCTTCTTTGAACTTGACCGTGTAGACCGCTCGATACGTTCCATCTGCATCGCTTTCCACGACTTCTAGGACCCCAGCTCCTCCGAAGCCCTTGAGCACCTTCGCAGCTTCATGCTGTTCGCCTTCTTGAGCGAAATTAAGCGTATGGCCGAAGAACTTCCTTACAGAAACGGGCAGTGCCATCAAATCTTTTTTACTGCTTCCGATCCAAAGGAGTTGTCGCGTGCTCATGTCCACTAATCCCATTTATACCATAACTGGTATATCCCTAGCCGACAATCTAGTGCGGGGGTGCCGTCACCGGCTTATCCATAACGGCCAAAACCTTGTACGTCTCGGATTGCATCTTTTTACCGTCTAGGCTGACCACCCATTCCAGTTTCGCTTTGTCGCCTTTGAACTCCGCCTGGATGTTGTCGACCAGAGGCATCCGACAATCTCGGTGGTTTCCCGCGCGGCCAGCCATACGCTCCGCGAACTTGCTCTCGCAATTCACGACCGCTGCTCGACCGTCCGGCAAGAGCAGCATGAACGTTGCCCCGCGCACATGAAATGACACCTGGTGGGCGGGGGTGCTGTAGCCGTTGCTGGTTGTGGAGCCATTGCAGTTGATATTTGTGTCCGTGGTGCTGCAATTAGCGCTCGAATCGGAGTGTGAGCTGGAGTAACTAGGCACCACATAGGAGTAGTCCGTCTCGTTATCCTTCCGATCGACGATCTTCACGTCGTACTTTTGTGCAATCAGCGCCGAGGCAGGGCACAACAGAAGCAGGCCTATAGAGGCGAGTGCTAGCGTCAATTTATGCATGTGAGGGATCGTAACATCCAGCAGATTGAGCCTGCGATTTTAGGAGGGCATCGCCCCTATTTGCGGTTTTCGGAACGGTTGATCGAACGCCCCGTGCGGCGAACCCCTAGATAAGCCGTAGGCCTTCGGCTAGTGCTCCTTTGGCGGAGAAAGAAAGCTCAAACTCGATCTTCTGATCTTTTTCGAGGGTAGTCTTGCCAACATGCGTGATGCGGCTGAGCACAACTGGACCTTCCTCGGGTTGAATCAAGACGTAATTGGGCTTTCGATGAACCACGTGACCTGTGAACTTCAGTCTGTTTCCGGTCGCATGATCTCTCGGGGCATACTGTCGACGGGTTCTTTCCTCGTCTGACAAGTCAAGCTCTTTGCCGCTTTCCCAAAGCTTTAGAGCACCGTCATACTTCCCATCTAGGTAAAGAAGACCACCATAAAGGCCGATGAAAGCTGGCTCGGTCTCTCCGTCAAGCTTGCACTGAGCCAGAGTCGCGGCTGCCTTTTTGATCGATTCGCCAGTCTCCAGCATGGCGCGAGTGTACTCAAGGTATGCGCGAACCTGCTTGAAGTCACTCTTGATGATGGGATCAAGCACCTCTAAGGTCTTGAGGGGGAGCTTCTGATCACGGTAGGCTCTTCCTAAAAGGTATCTTGCTACAGGGCTGGCATGATCGGCATCCACGGCCTGCCTGAGCTTGCTCAGCCGCGCAGGTTGGTTGCCTAAATCCTTTTGTACTCCAGCGGATGTGATGAGGAGCGAGGCTCGCTCACTGACTACCTTTAACCCTTCAGAAACGACGGCTTCCGCCTTTTCTAGGTATTCAGTCGCTTCGTCATCAGAAATCTTAGGCCGTCGAGACCAATCCAGATACAGATTCGCAAGTCCTGAATGTCCATATGAGTCCGTCTCTTTCGACGCCATACAAAACTGAAATTCTCGCTCGGCATGCGCCAGTCGCTTCCGGGCAACCTCGTTGTTTTCCTCACTCATAGCCAACTCTGCGAGGACAAGACCGCGCGTGTGATGCAAAGAACGGATTGTCTTTGTTCGATCTTTTGCTATCGCGTCATCGATTTGATTTAGGGCCAAGACAAGGTTCTTCTCTCGTAAAAGCATTCGAGCGAAATGTTGAAGCACAAACACGTTGTCTGGGTCACGCCGCGCAGCCGTCTCGAAGAACTTGATCTTTCCGGCGAGGGTGCTGAATGTGTCTACGATTTCGTCAGAACGAATAAATAGCTCGAATACCTTCTTGTCCAGGCGATATGTGAGATTTAGCTTCTCCATCGCCTTTTGCAACAAGTGTTCCTTGAGTTCACGCGTACCGCACTTCTTCCAAACAATCTGAGCGATAATCCTGTGCCGAGCTCTTGCAGCATACTGTCCCTTTACGATGTTCGTTTCGGTGTATTCCACCAACCCCTCCAGGTTGGTCCCAACGTCTTCATAGAGTGATTGCAGGGGGTACCCTAGCACTGTTTCCATCAGCTCATCGCGAATCAACATGCCATGCTGATAGAAGCAGCACACCAGTAGGTAGAGATCTCGGGAGATCGAGGGTGATTTCTCCACGTCGATACTTCGATACTCTCCCTCGATGATCGAATCAAAGCCTACCCCCTCCCCTGCCATCGCCTCACGCATGGCTACCAAAAGCTGCTTTTCATGCTTGTTTTTAACAATGGTGAACTGGAAGTCTCGGTCCAGTTGCTCTAGCTCCCCAAGAGAGTTCTCTGCCCCAAGGAAATCCAGAAGATTATTAATCTCGATGTCCGAAAGGGGATCAATCTCAAACTCGACGGCTTTGAAGTGAATTTTTGATGACATCCATTCGTTGCGCCGAACGCCCATTAGAAACAGGCAGTTGGTCTTTGCTTTACGCTGTTGTGCTAAGGCAGCCTGAATGTTTTGCGAGTGCTCTCGCGCCTGGTCAACTACGAAATAGCAGTCAACGTCCGGGAACAGGGAAGTGGCATAGGCTACGTCGCCCTCGTTTACTTCTGCACCTTCTCGAAGCATAAACACTGGTCCGATTCCACCGTCGACGATACGAAGTGCTTCGGCCATAAGAATTGTCGTGATGCCATAGCCCGCCGGACCCGTTAAAACCGCAGCGGCGCTCTTAGACTTGGGGTTTGTACTGAATTCCAGCGTCCATTCCCAAAGCTCATCTTCGACATCCCTTTTGAACTTGTGGCTTTGTGCGATGAGAGACCAGTTGGGTTTGGAGCCCCGAAGGAAGTCTTTTGTATTCGGAAGGTCCGTTGTGCTCTCATCATTTACATAAATCCAGGACTCCAGAAGACGCAACATCGCGGCTGGGGAATCCTCGTAAGCATCTCTCAGGTGTTGGGGAACCTTGTCGCGTAACGCGTTTACTGTATCCGGTGCGGGCCGACGGTCTCCCAACTCCTGCTCGACAAGCGCATGTAGCTCAGGTAGAGACATAACGAGTGTTTCGACACGCCTAACCTCACGATGCAATACAACGTCTAGGGGGTCGGCAAAGGGATCAATCCTGTAGGCCATCGGTGGCTGAGACGGTGAAAATTCCCGCGCTACTTCTTCGATAATCAGTTGCCAGTTTGGATCTCTACCGGAGTAGCCGATGTACAGAAGTGTCGAAGTTGCCGCATCGTTCTTTAGGCGGCTCCAGACCATCTCGCGATTCTCTTGATAGCGAGTGTAGTCCGTCTGCGTAATGACGATCGGTGATGTGCACGGGCTGTACGGCGTTCCATGAAGATGAAAAACAGGAACATCGACCAGCGTGTCTGTGTAGCGAAGGTCGGCGGTAACGGCGATCGGTACTGGATTTTGGGGCGGATTCGGATTTAGCTTGTACGCACGCTCCAAGCCCATGTCGTAATTTGTCGTGAAAATTGACCGCCAGCGAAATGTCGTTAGCCACTGAATATGTTCGTCAGGCTCGAGGTTCGCAAGGGACCGCCTCACAAATGAATCGAGGCTTGTTCGGGAGGTTTGGATCTCTGCGAACTGGGAAACTCGTGGCAGGTCTGTCGTCGGAATGCCGAGCTTAAAGGTCGCAATAAGGTCTTCAGCAAGCTTTGTACCATCTGGAGCCGGTGTTCCATCTGGCCTGGTGTAATGGCCTCCAATCCCAGCTCCTAGAAACAAGACACAATTCCCACGTTCAAGAGCTTGCCTAAGACCGAGAGGCAAACGTGTGACTGGACCGAGGCTCGCAGACGCCAAAGTGCACCTTCCTTTTACGCTGAAGATAACACTCAGGCCATACAAGTTGCTGAGTTGAGGATTTCTGAACGTGTCTCTGGGGTATACCGTATCGCGGCGTCGCATTCCGGGCTGAAACGCGTTGCTTTAGAGTTGGCTACTGAGTTAAGATACACACAATGCCCAAAGTCATAAAGTCTAAAGCAACACCTAAGAATGCCCGGCATCCGAAGGGGCAACGGGTTGGGTACGTCCGCGTTAGCAGCCTCGATCAGAACGAGCACCGGCAGCTCGAAGGGATGGACCTAGACAAGACGTTCCTGGATAAAGCTTCCGGCAAGGACGTGAAGCGCCCTCAGCTCACAGCGATGCTGGACTTTGTGAGGGAAGGGGACTCGGTGTTCTGTCACTCGATGGATCGCCTGGGGCGGAATCTGGGTGATTTGAGGAAACTGGTCGATCTTATGACGGAGCGCGGAATCTCGGTTCACTTCTTGAAGGAGGGACTGACGTTTACCGGCGAAGACGCGCCGATGGCGAACCTGATGCTGAGTGTCATGGGAGCGGTCGCTCAGTTTGAACGTGACCTGATTCGTGAGCGTCAAAGAGAGGGGATTGAGCTTGCAAAGCGGGCCGGTGCGTACAAGGGCCGCAAACGTAAGTTCTCGCCGGAGAGAGCGGCGGAGCTGAGCCGTCGTTTGGCCGAAGGCGAGGAGAAGGCGAGTTTAGCCCGCGAGTTCGGTGTCAATCGAGCGACTGTCTATCGTTATTTAGGCTGGGCCGCCGCTGAAGCTGCTTTCCTTCCAAAGAAGCCGAGATCGACAAAGCGGGGTCGGTCTTCCTCGGGAGCGTCACTATGAAGGGTCCGGTTCAACGCTCTCTGCATTGTCCCTGCGGGAATGAGAAGATCCTCGCCCTAGGCCTCTGCTCGACCTGCTACACGCTGAAGCGTCAAGATGAGGAGTATTTCGGTGGCCATCGCGAAGAAGTCCTGGCTCGTGATGGCTACAGATGTCGTATCCCCAACTGTGCGACAGTAAAGCGGGGAAAGCGATCGGTGGCAGTTCATCACCGTAAGCCTGGCAACAGCGATCCGAAGCTGATGATTACGCTTTGCCTCCCTTGTCACGCTAAAGTAAGCCGCACACAGTTTCTTGAAAACGAATGGCCGGAGTTGCTCCGTATTCTTTGGCGCGAGCAACACCCGGAAGCGCATGAGCAGACCACCCTCGACTTCAAAGTGCGAGGTCCCGCAGCCGCAGCCATTCCCTTGTTCGAGATCAAGGTTTCGCAGAAGTGAAGTCAGGCTATCCGGTCACTCCGGACGGACGATACTTCGTGGTCAAAGGGCGTCTTTGGCGATGCACGAACCCTTCACTTCCGTCCGAAGCGAAGCAGCTCCTGGTCAACGAGTTGATGGAGGCGCGAAGGGCAAAGGGCGCATCTCTGCGTACTGGGGATTTGGTCGGCCGCGAAGCAGCCCGGAAGAGGGTCGATCAAGCCAAGCATCAATTGGGTGAGCGCGGGCCGGTCTGGTGGACAGACGGTGCTCCGGACTGGAATCGGCATATGGCAGTCAACACGCCATATGCCGATTGGTTTATCAGTTTTATCCGTTTAGCAGTGTGAATTTTCAAGTCCGAATTGGTCCCCTAAGTTGTTTCAGGACTTGATGAGTGGGATGTCGAGGATCTGGCCGACTTGAATCTTGTTCGCGTCGGCCAGGTGATTGGCCTTGGCGATCTCATCGTACTTGTTAGCATGACCGTAGAAGAGCTCGCTCACTTTACTGAGATTGTCGCCCGATTGAATGGTGTAGGACCCGTCCTGACCGCCGGTGTTGCTGATCTCATGCTTGAGATCGGCGTACTGCGGGTCGACCTGCTTGATGATGTCCCAAACGCGTTCCAGCACTACCTGCGATGGAACCTGAGCAACGAGATGATACTGCTCACCCACCAAGTCGGAGCCTACAAATTTGGCCCCGTACGGCTCGAACTTCTTAATCATGTCGACGACGGGAGCGTATTTCTGCTGCAATGCCTGAAAATCAGCCACTTCGGTTCTCCTGGAAAAATGGGTTTAGAGGAACTTGCTGAGAAGCTGGGATGCCATGCCACCGTAGCCACTCTGCGGCGGAGCCTGCTGGCCCCCATTGGTGAAATGCGCGAGCACCATCGGAAGCACGGTTGCCATGGCTACCTTCGCGATTTCAGGCGAGACACCAGCCTTCGCAGCAACGTTCTCGATGAAGCCTGTGTTTCCGAGACCTTGTTCGATCTGGCCGGGCGTGGCGGCGGGTTCCTGGCCGTTGGACCAGTTTTGGACGTGGTCGGCCATACCGTTGTTGCGGAAAGAGTCGATGACGCCGGAGAGGCCGCCAGGTTGCTGTTCAAGAGCCTGCATCATGCCACTAGCGACATTCGCGTTCGTGCCTGAGTTGGTCCCCTGGCCCTGTTGACTGGCCATTCCTTCAATTGTGTCTAGTAGTCCCATACATGACCTCGGGTGTGAGATGCGGAAAGCTGGTTGAGCTGCTTCTCAGGCTTCTCCTCGGCCTGAGACCTTGGGGTGAAACGCTACTTGGGGCAAGGCTTTCCAGCGTCGGGGCGTGCGCCTTTGGCTACGGCGTCAGACTCGCTCATATAAGCACCTTTTTTCGTCTTGCCGTAATATCGATCGCCGCTGCAATGGTAGACCTTGGTGGAGGTATTGACCCAAACCTGGCCCGGTCCGCCCCCGGCTGCGGGCTGGCTCGGCATAGTTGACGGGCTGGAGGTCGCAGAGGGGCGAGATGCGGTCGCAGAGGTCGGGGCCGGAGGCGGCGTTGGAGCTGCGCTGGGCGTTGCTGTTGGGGCCGGTGCCGGTGCTGCCGAAGCTGTTGCGTACCAAGTCTGCACGCCCTTGTGTCCGGAGCAGGCTCCGCTCTTAGCCTTGGCGGTGGAGTAGGTGCCGTCTTTACACTGTCCTGTCGCCCCGGCGGGAGCCTGTGCGTGAGCAAGGGTACAGACGGACATAAAGAGTGCGGCGAAAACAGCGATGGCGCGTTTGGTCATAGATCCCCTCCATAGATCCGGCTCAAAGGTCTTGCTCGCAGCCGGTTGCGCCATTGGATGCGCGTTCTAGCCTTCCCCTATCGCGACCAAGGTGTTTTCCATGAAATTGCCGGCATTTATGTCGTCTCCCAGACGCACATTTCAAAGTTTCAGGTACAACCGAAGCCAAAAAATAGGCAACTCAATACTGGGAACCTAGGGGCTGCAGGTATCGATCCGAAGGCCGCTCTCCTATCCATCCAGCACGACTAGCAGCCATTTGTAGCACCTGAATCGCGGCCTACGCCGACGTAGAGCTGTGCCTGCAACCGTAAGATCTCGCGACTTCACCTATGGAGGATTCATGGCAATGACCGACGAGCTCACTCATCTTGTGTGCCTATTCCATCACCAAGATCAGGCTGCCGCAGCAACTGAAGATCTTTATAAACAAGGCATTCCTCCCACATCGATCGCGGTCATTGGAGACGAAGGACAGGAGCATGCCGCCGGTTCTGCTCTCGACGAATTTGGGATTCCGGCCCGTGACCGCCAACATCTGCTGGAAGGAATACGCAACGGCGGCGTTGTCGTGGCGGTTTCGACCGTGCAAGGGCATGTTTCTGCTGTTGAGAAGATCTTTGGAAGCCACAAGGCTACCAAGATTGATGATGCTGTCGTGACGCCCAAAGCCGCTGCACTTTCGGTTGGAGCGGAGGATGAGACAACTATTCCCCTCGTCGAAGAGGAACTCGCCGTGGGCAAGCGGACGGTGGATCAAGGTGGTGTCCGTGTTTATCGGCGGGTCATCGAGATTCCTATAGAGGAGTCGATCGACCTCCGCGAGGAGCATGTCGTTGTCGAGCGAAATGCCGTGAACCGTCCGGTCACGGATGCAGATCTGGCACTTCAGGGCAATCAAGTGTTCGAACTCACCGAGACAGCCGAAGAAGCCGTGGTCGGAAAGACAGCGCACGTTGTAGAAGAAGTGGTCGTGGGCAAGACCGCATCGGAGCGCACGGAGCATATTCACGATACGGTCCGCCATACCGAGGTTGAGATTGAAGAGATTCAGCCCGAGAGCGAACTGAGAACGCCAGTCAAAACGAACTAATTTGTAGGCACATCCCGTATCCCCAGGAGCAATTTCATGGCTGAACGCGTCAAAGTCTACGAAGAGACCAAGAAGGGAATTCCCGTTTGGGCTTGGCTCCTGCCACTCCTTCTTCTGCTGGCTCTCCTCGCCTATTTCCTCACCCACCGCCATCCTGCTGACGGCGCACCAGTTGTCAGCTCAACGGCTGCCGCGCCTGCATTTCCGGACCTCGGTTCTGTGCATTTCGACACGGACAAAGCCACTCTGACACCGGAAGGCCAGGCGACTCTACAGCAAGCTGCAGCGGCGATGAAAGCAAATCCCTCCGCCCATCTCCGGATCGAGGGTTTCACCGACAGCACCGGTTCAGCACCCCACAATGCAGATCTTTCGGAACAGCGGGCACTCGCAGTCGCTGGCTACCTTAAGGAACAAGGTATTGATGGAAGTCGATTGACTGGCGGAGGCTTTGGAGCTCAGAAGCCCACCGACACCAATGCGACTCCGAACGGCAAGGCGGATAATCGCCGCGTCGAACTCTTCTCGCAGCCGCAGTAAGCACTGCAAACAATTCAAGCAGCTAACTCACAACAGGAGAATATATATGTCGAAGACAGTCGTAGGGCTTTTCAGCACAATGGCGGAAGCGAATAAGGCGAAGCAGGAGTTGATCACGGACGGCTACGAATCCCATAACATCCACGTCATGGCCAATGATGACGGTCTAGCTTCATCGTCTGCGCCAACTGCAAACGAATCAGGCTATACAGATATCGGGAGCGGGGGCGGCACGGGGATCGGAGAGAAGATCAGCAGCTTCTTTCGTTCACTCAGCGGCGGCGATGACCACGCCCATGATCATTACGCGAAAGGGGTAAACGCGGGTGGTGCGCTCCTCGCAATCACGGTACCGGACGAGGAAGCTGCCGAGGCAGCCACTTTTCTAAAGCAGGTTGGCGCTCGCGATATCGAGGGCGGGTCGAGCAGTCAGTACGAAGGTTCCGCGACAACCGCAGCAGAAGGCGTAGCGATCCCAATCGTCGAAGAAGAGCTCGTAGTCGGGAAGCGCGAGGTTGATCGCGGTGGTGTCCGCATCTACTCCCACGTTGTAGAGCGTCCAGTCGACGCGGACATCAACCTCCGCGAAGAGCAGATCAATGTGGAGCGCCGCGTGGTCAATCGGCCTGCAACCGCAGCTGATTTTGCTGCCGGTAGCGGATCTGTCATCGAGTTGAACGCAACTGGAGAGGAAGCCGTCGTGGGCAAGACGAGCCGAGTCGTAGAGGAAGTTCTCGTTGGCAAGCAAAGCAGCGAGCGCACTCAGGCCATCCATGATTCCGTTCGCAAGACAGAGGTGGATGTCGAGGAGGTTCCCGGCGAGGCCACCGGGGCCGGCATCGCGAAGGATCGCTACTAGACGATCACGTATCTCGCTCAACACGCAGGCCGGACATCAACACGTCCGGCCTGTGGCATTTGCCTCTCAGGAGTTTCTATGACTGACACTGAATCTGCCACGTCGACAGTGGATGACCAGCCCACTACCCGGCCCAATGTCCTTGCCGTCTCTGGGCAATTCGACCCGACTCAACCATTTACTGAGATCTGGATGGCCAACGGTGAAGTGGTTCGCCTGCCGACCAGTGTGCTTCTTCAAACCTCTGACGTATGGAAGTCCGCTGACATGCGGGCGGACGTTCTCTCCTCAAACAATAGCGTCACAATCCCGTTGGTTGAAGAAAGACTGGAAGTAGGGAAGCGGACTGTTGCTACGGGTACCGTTCGCCTGAACAAAACGGTCCAGGCATACACCGAAGCCCTCGATGAGATCCTCGCGGTCCGCACATTTGATGTGGAACGCATCGTTATCAACCAGCCTGTAGATGCTCCTCCGCCGGTCCGCCAAGAAGGTAATACGACTATCTACTCGCTCGTAGAGGAGCGATTGGTTCTTACGAAGGAGCTTGTTCTCAAAGAAGAGATTCGCATCATTCAGCGTGATACAGAGCGACACGACACTCAGCACGTCACCCTACATAAAGAACACATCTCGGTTGAACGCGTTCCGAGATAAGACGATGTGGGTGCACCGTCTGTGTCGCCGCAAGATCATCAACTTTGAGAGGTACGGCTATTGCAATCTGGGTTGGGGGCGGCCGGACTAGAGGCGACGTGAAGAGAGACGCTCACCATCTCGTTTCCGTTCATCGTGGCCACAAGGATACAGGCTTGCTCAAGCTCGTCGGCAGCTTCGATCTGCCATGGCATTAGGTTGATGCCGTATCGTTCGGTGTGAGTATGCCCCTGCATGATCACCTCGCTGGCAGTTTTCGGTGCCTGATCTATACAGTGGCGCGAAATCCTAGCGTATGCAATCCAACGGACGGGTTATCGGCCGTACCTTTGCTGGTTCAATCGCCAAAACCATCCTGTAGGCATCGAAAACAAGAGCTATGGACCAGATGGTAGGTACACCAGTACAGCTTCGACAAATACTGCGCAACATCGTGCGCAATCCTGTAAAGACTCTGGTTCCGCCGTGGAGTTGGAAGGCCGCGGCCTTTGCCGCAGCGGTGCGTGGAGCAGCCTTTTTCTTGACGAATCTTCAGGCAGGGCGAGGAGAAGCGACAAAGGCACTCGTCGTCGAAGCGGTATTTGCTTTCGTCACAGGAGGATTGATCGGAGCGATCTCACAGCAGTTGCGGAATGCTGAGCCTCTTTGGGCGACCGCTGCCGTGGTCTGGATAGGTTTGCCGGGCATGATGCTTCTGGCTCAATCGGGAGTTCACCGACTCGCGCACACACCTCACCTCAGCGGCGGGCTCCTCCTATCATTCTTAGTGTCTGCGATCTCAGCTGCCTTCAGTTGGTACGCCATGCGTCATGGTGCGATGTTGGGCGGCTCTGATGAGACGACCGTTCTTCACGACATAGAAGTGTTGCCAAAGATCCTCCTTAATTTCCTTCTCGCTGGTCCGACCGTGTTGGCTTCGTTTCTGCGGAGAAAACGCCTTAGCTAGATTGCGGAGCGCCACAAGCCGGGCTGTTCTCAGTACCGTTTTCCTTCTCCGCGCAACCGAACATTAAGTCTTGGGTTTAGGTTTCAGGCAGCCTTTTTAGCTCCTATTGCGGTCCAAGTTCACGGATCTGCTCACTAAATAAACCAAGGAGCACCAACATGCGTTTCTGCGCTAATGCGCTCGGTCTCTCGACCGTCTTAAGCTTTCTCCTTGCTGCTTCGTTGAAAGCAGAACCTATTCCAGTTCGGTACGGACAAGGGTCCAGTCACGGCTTCCTTGCTCTCAAAACCTTGGATGGCACGACAATCGCGACAGGCGAGTCAACGCAGGTCGTCAGCAGAGGCAAGGTAACATCTCGGTTGATATTCCGCTTCAAAGATGGGTCTGTGGATGAAGACGTAACGGTCTTCACGCAGGATAAGGTCTTTCGCTTGTTGACCGACCATCACATTCAGCACGGGCCTTCATTTCCTAAGCCGATCGACTTTCTCATTGACATGACAAGTGGCAACCTTACATTCAAGGCTGAAGACGGAAGCGTTTCGACGGAGCATATGGATCTGCCTCCGGACGTATCGAACGGGCTTCCGCCGAATCTCATCCTCAACATCCCTCCTTCGTCTCCGGAGACGAAGGTCTCCTACATTGTACCGGGCAAGAAACCACGGCTCATCCATGTTGCAATCAGGCAAATGGGGACTCTCTCATTTCGAGTAGGCACGTTCCGGCGAAAAGCCACTGATTTTACCCTCCACGTCGAGCTGGGTGGCGTAGCGGGGGTTGTCGCGCCCATTATTGGCAAGCAGCCTGCCGACTACCATATCTGGCTCCAGGCCGGTGATCCTCCGGCATTCGTTCGAGAGGAAGGACCCTTGTACGAAGAGGGGCCCATCTGGCGAATGGAACAGATCAGCCCGTCTTTCCGGTAGAGTGCGAGTGTGATGCCGAAGATGAATCCTGATCTGACAACGTATCTTCACGACCATCTTGCCGGTGCAAACGCAGCGATAGAGGTTATTGGTCTGCTCCAGAAGCATTCAGGAGAGCCCGTTCTAGTCAGCTTCCTCACCTCGCTATTGATCGAGGTCCAAGAAGACAAGCTCACCCTTGAGAAGTTGTTGTCATCCCTTTCCCTGGGCCCTAGCACCATCAAAGATTCCGCTGCCTGGGTCAGCTCCCGAGTCGTCAGCCTTAAAGTCCGAGCAGGAAAGAACACATTTGGAGCCTTTGAAGGTCTCGAATTTCTCTCGCTCGGAATCCAAGGGAAACTTCACCTTTGGAAAGCCCTTGAACGTAGCGTTGCCTGCGGCGGGGTACAGGACAAGCCTGATTTCCGCTTGCTCATAGAACGGGCGGAGGTACAACATCGCAATGTTGAGGACCTCCGCCTGGCCCTAGCCACCATCGCTCTGTAACGATCTCTCTCGCGCTAAGATGTCTGCATGTGTGGACGCTACGGACGCCGATCCGACAAACAACATATCGCTGAGCATTATCGTCTGCGCGATCTTCGAGAAGTACCACTAGAGGCCGGCCCCGACTGGAATATCACCCCGGATTCAATCCAGCCCGTCATCCGCCTCGGCAGGGATACCGGCGAGCGTGAACTGGCGTTGCTAAAATGGCGGCTTGTGCCTTTCTGGTCTAAGACGCCAAAGCCCCCGTTCGACACCATCAATGCAAGGGCGGACAAACTATTGACCAGCGGCTCCTGGCGAGAACCTTTTCAACGGCGAAGATGCCTCATCCCCGGCGAGTTCTTCTATGAGTGGGAGCCGATCGACAAGAAGACGAAGCAGCCCTACGCGGTAGCTCTAACCGACGATCGACTATTCTCCTTCGGCGGGATTTGGGACCGGTGGAAGGATCACAACAGCGGCCAGGTGATCGAGAGCTTCGCGATGATCACCTGCGACCCGAACGAGACTATGGAGGCATTCCATGACCGTACGCCCCTCATCATCGAACCGAGGGACTATGATCGTTGGCTCGCCGATGTGGAGCCGTCGCATTTGCCAATGGATCTGGTGCGGACGTACCCAGGGGAAGGGATGAAGGCGTGGAAGATCGCGAAGCTGAATGGAAACGGTCCTCACCTGCTGAATCCGCTTCCTGAGTCCCCTTCAACCGTCTTGGGCCTCTTTTAAAGAGGGCTACACAACGACATCTTAGCTCTGCAATACTTAGAGGGGAGGCCCAATGACAGCGACGTTTCGCAACAATGTGACTGTGACAGGCAGCGGCCCGAGAACGCTGATGTTTGCCCACGGCTATGGCTGCGACCAAAGCATGTGGCGTCACGTACTCCCCGCCTTCGCGAGTGACTTCAAAGTGGTGGCATTCGATTACGTTGGCTCCGGTTCTTCCGATGCCTCGGCATTCGACAAAAGAAGGTACAGTACGTTGCGCGGCTACGCTCAAGATGTGCTGGACATCGTTGAGGAGCTGGATTTGAGCGATGTTGATTTCGTGGGGCATTCTGTCAGTGCGATGATCGGCGGCCTCGCATCTATTCAGCATCCAGGCCGATTCGCCTCATTGACCATGATCGGTCCTTCGCCCTGCTATTTCAATTCGGGTGATTACACCGGGGGGATGGAGCGGTCGGACGTTGAAAGCCTCCTAGATACTTTGGAAAGTAACCACATCGCCTGGTCTGCGACCATGGCTCCCGTCATCATGGGAAATCCGGAGCATCCCGAGCTGGCAGGGGAGCTTGAGGCTAGCTTCTGCCGGATGGATCCACCTAACTTGTGAAAGCGAGTTGGAGAAACGCTGAGAGCATAGCGTTTACCTGTTTCGGTACGAGCCAGGGAGCAAAGTGTCCTGCTCCTAGGGTCTGGCCGTAGAGGAGGTGTGGGATTAATCTCTTTAGTTCTCCAATATCCGCGAAGTCGCCGGATGCCGCTATGTATGCGATGGGCATGGAACAGGCTGTCGCAGCCCTCGCGAAGTCATGGCGGACCATGTGCTGTTGAAGGGCGGCGAGTAACACGTGCTGAGGCGCCGCTGGCAGAGTGTGCAGTAGGCCCGTCAAAGCTTCTCTCTCCGTGGCACGACTGAGATTGTGCATGATTGAACGATACGCATTCTCATAATCATCTCCTTCGAGATCGGGGAGAAGAGGAGCAAGGAGTTCCGACAAGCAAGAAGCGGGTTGAAATACCGTATCGATCATGGCGACTGCCTGTACCAAGTTCGGATAGAGGTGAGCAGTTTCTATGGCGACCGCGCCACCCATACTATGTCCAACAAGAATCACATTTTCAATCCCCAACCTTCGACAGAGCCACGCGATGTCATCGGCGAATTGTCCGACTTCATAGGTCATTGCTGGGGAGTCGCTCTGTCCATGTCCTCGCAGGTCGACGTTTATGACGCGGCATGTGCGACGGAAGAACTCCTCTTGATACTGAAGAGTCGTGTGGTCACAGCCCCATCCGTGTATAAGCAGTAGCGGCGATCCGGACTCTCCACTATCTGTGAACGCCAACGAGATTCCATCCCTGAGCTTCTTCTGCATGGTGTTCCGATCTCCTAATGTGGTCTTCAGCAGACGCAAGCTGTTAACGAGATTGATTTGTTGCGGATTGTCGTAGATTCTTCGGTCCAGAGAGGAGCTTCAGGCCAACTTTGTCACCAATCAATTTGTCTACCCATCGTGATGGCAACCTGGTTGGAAGAATCCAATTAGAGAAAAGCCCTGCTACGCGGATGTATGTGGCTTTCGGCCGTTTTGCGGTCAAAGCTGTGAACACGGTGTCGCCGATGATTCGTGGCTCCATGCCGTTTCTTCCATCTCGGACCATGGCGTCGCGAAACGCCTGAATCAGGTTTACATACGGCGTATCGCTATATGCGCTAAAGTTGAGAGCCTCTGCTTTATCCCAGATAGCCGTCTTCACAGGCCCGGGCACAACTGTGATCACGTCGACACCGTACAGCATGAGTTCGCGCCGAAGTGACTCGGATAGACCGGTGAGTGCATGTTTCGATGCCGCGTAGGCCCCGAAGAAGGGAATGCCGATACGACCGGCTGTCGATCCGATGTTGACGATTCTTCCAGGTCTTTTTCCTGAGCCTTGGATAAGTGGGAGAAACTGCTGAATGACATTGAGGGTTCCAATGACGTTGACTTCGAGCTGCTGGCGAAATTCGGCGATCGGTACGTGCAAGAGCGGGGCGGCAGTCCCAGTACCTGCATTGTTAACAATTCCTAACAGAGGATCATCCTTCAGCAACTCACGCACCTGTTCGCTTGCAGCCGTAACAGCGTCCCTGTCCGTTGTGTCGAAGATCAAAGGAACGACCTGGTCCTTGAACGTATCGAGCAGGCGTTCAGCGTCGCGCTGACTTCTGACGCTGCCGAAAACGCGAATATTTCTCGCTGTCAAGGACTCGGTAATTGCCAAACCAATCCCCGAAGAGACACCCGTCACTAAGACGTTGGATTGCGCTTTCATCGTTCTCTCCTAAAGTGGACCAATAGACCGCAGTTCGGCCCAACGGCGTAAACGATTCGTGAGCTACGCCGTTTGAAGGACCGACTCCGTAACAGAAATCGTCGTCTTCTGATGGATAAAATCAGCAGCTTTCTCGCCGATGACGACACATGGAGCCATCGTGTTACCGCGCGTGACGCGGGGCAGCACGGACGCATCGACGATGCGCAGGTTCTCGATGCCATGAACCTTTAGCTGGCTGTCAACCACGGAGCTCTCGTCGCTGCCCATCCTGGCGGTACCGGATTGGTGCCAGAACGTGACGAGGCCGTTTCGCAAGAAGTTTTCCAGTTCCGTACCTTGAACAGGTCCGGGATGAACCTCGCGCTTTGCGAATGGTCGCAAGGCTGTCGAGTTGCCGATCTCCCGCGCGCGAGTGATCCCTGCGACCAGATCCTTCATGTCCTGCGGATCGCTGAGATATCCTGCATCGATCGTCAACGGCGCATTTGCATCTGCGCCTGTCAGACGGATCGAGCCACGGCTTTGGGGAGACATGCCGCATATCATCGAAAAGCCCTGCGCAGGAGGAGCGGCCCAGGCTGCGTTTTCGGGTGTTGGGAAGGGGACTCCGATAGCGTAGGTGTAAAAGTTCGGGGCGGTAAGTGAAGGATCGCTCTTCCAGAATCCTACTGTCTGGCTACGTGGCGTCATCGGCAGCGGCTCGCCAGTGCCTTCCCAGATGCAGGCAAAAGAGATATGGTCGTGCAGATTTGCGCCAACGGCAGGGAGCGCTTGTAGAACGGAAATCCCGAACTGCTTCAGATGAGCAGGATCGCCGATGCCTGATTGCATGAGAAGCTTCGGCGTCTGTATGGCGCCTTGCGAGAGAACGACCTCGTGCGACGCACGGAACGTCTTTGTAGAACCGTTCCAGACCGCTTCAACACCAACCGCCTTTGTGCCTTCGAAGACAATCCTGCGGACGAGTGCCTGAGTTAGAACAGTGAGATTGCCCTGTGCCATCGCTCGATAAGCATAGGAACGGAAGATCGAACGGCGTTTTCCAGCCATGACGGTTTCATCGACGAATGAACAGCCTTCGGCGGACTCCATCAACATTCCGTTTTGATTAGGGAAGCGCGGGAGTCCGCCGGATTCGGCACCGGCGAGTAAGGCGTCGGCAAAGGGATGTGGATCCGGCGCAGGCTGGACGTGTACCATCCCGCCCTGACCTCGCAGCACGTCAGAGTTTCCGGTCCAGTCTTCGATGCGATTCCGATAGAGGGAAAGCACAGAGTCGTAACCCCAACCGGCGTCTCCCGTTTCGCGTGCGAAGAAATCCCAGTCAGCTTTATGTCCTCGGGACCAGGTGGAGACATTAATGCTTGAGCCGCCGCCAAGAATCTTCCCCATGGAGTACGAAACAGAACGCCCATTGAGTCGCGGGTTGGGAGCGGCGGAGAAGCCCCAATCCGATTCGCTGCCAAGCGTCATGACCCAGCGGTTTGGGTCTTCGATCGTCTCCGACTCGTCGGAGCCGCCAGCCTCGAGTAGAAGCACGCGAACACTTGGATCTTCGCAGAGACGATAGGCGAGGACTGAGCCGGATGTGCCCGCGCCACAGATGATGTAGTCGTACTCGCTGGCGAGGTCTTGAGTGAGCCGGCGTTGAGTCGATGCGACTCGCGCGGCAAAGTGCTGCGATAAGTTTCCCTGATCTTCAAAAGTGCTCATGTGCTGACTCCCTCCGAAACCTCAACGGTTCCATACCGTGAGACTACGGAGAGCTTCCTTAATAGGCGCACCCTAAACCAATAGACTTTTTACTGGAGAATTCAACAGTTCCGGGCTCTCGGCGAACGAACCCATCACATCGAAAGCAGGCCGCGGCGCACTGCGAGAGTGACTGCATGCGTACGATCGTTGGCGCTGAGCTTATCCACCAGATTCTTCACATGGAAGTTCACCGTCGTCTCCGCGATACAAAGCACATCCGCAATCTGTTTATTGCGATGACCATCACGAATGAGGCGGAGGACTTCAAGCTCACGCGTTGTCAGTTGCTCCTCGACCACTTGATCGGCGAGACGCGCAGCTATGGCGGGCGAAATACTCTTACCCCGGCTATGAACCGTGCGGATCGTCCCCAGGATTTCATCCCGTGGCGAGCTCTTGAGGATGTAGGCTGCGGCACCAGCCTTGAGAGCGCGAAGAATGTCAGCATCGCTCTCTGACGTTGTCAACACCACAATCCGCGCGTCCCGATTGATGTCGCGCATGGTCGCCAAAAGGCTAAGTCCGTCCGAATCCGGCAGACGCAAATCCAGAAGGGTGACATCCGGTCGTCTCTGCCTGAACTCCGATAAGCCGGTTCCGGCATCCGCGGCCTGGGCAACCAGGGTCATGTCCGTTTGGGAGCCGATGATCGCACTCAGACCCTCCCGGAAGACCGGATGGTCCTCGATACTGAGTATCCGAATTGGTGTCGATGGTTGTGTCATAAGGCCCTTCCACGATCGATACTCAGCGATGACGCAGGTGCAATACGCAAATGCTACTTGTTCGACCGGCCCTTGACTACTCAGTAAAGGTATCGGGAACGTTAGAAAACTCAGGTCAAGATGTCAGTGCGCGCCCTAGAACATCCGATATCTCATACAACGCGCGCTGAAGGTGTTCAGGCTGAGCGGGCGTAGCAATCGCTTTGCCGGCGATCTCCCTGCACCCCTCGATCCCCAAAAGAAGCTTCTCACAACGTTGTCTTGCTTCAAGCGTGCGTCGATTCAAAAGCCAGTCGAGGTCCTTGCTCATCGATCGAGAGATATGGTCCAGGTGCCTTTTGTAGAGAAGTAGAACGAGGGGCACGCCGGAGAGGATGCACAGGGTGCGAATGAAAGAGTGGCGACACATGGACATCACTCCGGACCGGTTCCCACTTCAGCGGAGACCTCAGGCCACTCCCGTAAAAGCGTGATGCCAAATCTGGGAGCGGCAGCTCGCATCCGCTCTATGTCTTCACCCGAAGTCGGCTGAGGTTCCGAACCGGGAGAGAGAAGTAACCCTCCGGAAGCAAGGAAGCCCTCGAAACCACTCGGCGTACAGAGCAGCAGATAGCGAGCCGGCTCCGAGCTTTCATTGAGCAGCTGATGAGGGACGTTTCGTGGCAGAAGGATTGAGTCGCCAGCACGTAAGATGACTCTCTTCCCGTTGACGACAGCCGTCATTTCGCCCTCGAGCATATAAAACGTCTCGTCATCATAGGCATGAACGTGGATTGGCGTACGGGAAGACACAGGAGCACAGTTCTCAAACAAGGAGAAAAGAGAGCCCGTATCGGAGCCTGAAAAATGTTGCTCCATGACGGTGCCGCCAAGTACGTATCGGGTACGAAGTGTTTCTGAAGAGTTTTCGAGTTTCGTATTCACTCCTGGACATTAGCGGCCTTTCAAGCAAGTCACAACCTAGGAAGTGTCAGCAGGGCAGCTGTAGATTTCTACAGCGCAGGGAAGACGCCCGTCCATGTACAACAGGTGTACGCAAGAGTTTTCGGCGAATCTTGGCCGGTCGGGCTACAGGAGCAGCAGTGTATGGCGAAGTCGTGGTTTCGAGTGATGCTGATGCTTTGTCTCTCCGCCCTACTGACTCTCCCCGCATGGTCGGTGGATCCAACGAAGCGGATTCATCAGTACGCACACACTGCATGGCGAACATCCGAAGGAATCTTTGACAGCCCGCCCACAGCCTTTGCGCAGACAAAGGATGGTTATCTCTGGATCGGCTCCGCATCTTCACTCCTCCGCTTCGATGGAGTGCGCTTTGTGAAGTTCACTGACGCTCAAGGAACCAAGCTGGCGTCTAATAGTGTCTTCTCGCTGCTTACAGACCGCGATGGAAGCCTTTGGATAGGCACCTCGCTTGGTCTCTCTCATCTGAAAGATGGCGTGCTGACCAATCTGACCAGCAGCAGGGCTGGCATCAGAGGTATCGCCCAGGACGACGCCGGAGCCATCTGGGTCGCTCGGGCCAACATGCTTGACCCCGGCGGCGGTGCACTCTGCAAAGTGGAGGGTGATGCGCTTCAGTGTTTCGGGCCGGCACAGGGTGTCCAGATGCCGTTTGCCGCAACGGTCGTCTGTGACCATGAAGGCAATGTCTGGTTGGGTGGTGCGCAGACTTACACCCGCTGGAATCCCAAGTCCCA
Organism: Granulicella arctica; assembly: GCF_025685605.1. Classification (NCBI taxonomy): domain Bacteria; kingdom Pseudomonadati; phylum Acidobacteriota; class Terriglobia; order Terriglobales; family Acidobacteriaceae; genus Granulicella; species Granulicella arctica. The sequence continues at coordinate 23,484 of NZ_JAGTUT010000005.1, read as the reverse complement.
AACCGTGTACGCGCCGGAAACGTTCAAGAATAACGCTGATAATGCCGCCATCGGTGCCATGGGAATCGCTCCCAATGGTCATGTGCTGGTCGGCATGACCAAGACCGGTCCCGAGGTCGGGCTTCAGGAGATCATTGACGGACAGCCGCATCCTTACGGACCGATAGAAGGCCTCAACAGCGAGAAAGACATTCTGGCGAACGTCATCCATGCCGATGCACATGGCGCTTTGTGGCTTGGCACACAGGCGGGAATCATTCGGGTCTACAAGGGCGTCGTGGACCGCTATGAACTCACCGACGGCCTTTCGGGCCCATACGTGATGGACCTGTTCGAAGATCAGGAAGGTGACCTGTGGGTCATCACAACCGAAGGCATCGATCGGTTTCGCGACCTGCCTGTGACCAGCTTCGGCGTACCGGATGGCATGGCCTCTGAGATCTCACACAGTGTCCTGGCGGATAGAAGCGGACGCTTACTCGTCGCCGATGGCTTCAGGCTGAGCATTCTGCAGAACAACGGGATCATAACGGCCGAGCAGGACAAAGTGATCAGCGGAAAAGGCCAGGTTCCAATGGTGTTTCAGGCCGCCGATGGCTCCTTCTGGATGAGCGCGGCGAATCAGCTTTATCGCTACGATCGCGGAAAGCTGCTTACCATCGCTCGCCCCAAAGACGCCCCTCCTAACACGGAGACAAAGGGACTTGCGGAAGACCGGGATGGAGACATCTATGCGCTGCAGGGTCTCAACCCGGATCTTTGGAAGGTCCGCAAAGGTATCGCGACGCGGGTCGTGACGTCGCCGGAACTTCCGCCCGCTCATACGATGACCATGGATCATCAAGGCACGCTATGGTTCGGTCTGGCGAGTGGAAAGCTTGCCCGGCTCCGTGGGACTTCACTTGATTTCATCGAGGTTGAGCCACCAGGCAAACCTCATAGCTTCATTCGACAGGTCACAGCAAGAGATGACACTATCCTGAGCTCATCGACGTTTGGCCTGATGGTCTACAGAGATGGAAAGGTCTCGTATCTAGGGAAGACCGCTGGGCTTCCTTGCGAGAGCATCTTCTCTTTCACGTTCGACCTAAGCGGCAACTTATGGATGGCTTCCGCCTGCGGCACCATGGAGGTCTTTAGCCAGGAGTGGCAGGCTTGGCGCAGCGGCACCCGGACGTCTGTCACCCCGCGTGTGCTGGATGGTCTTGATGGAGCCCGGTTTGCAAACTATCCGACCATTCATGCCGCCGACGTTACCTTGGATGGAAAGGTCTGGTTCGCGACGGGCGCGGAACTGCAGATGGTCGATCCTGCAAACCTCGCCATCAACACGGTCGTGCCTCAGGTTCATATCGAAAGTGTGCTTGCGGACGGCGTGGCTATGGATGCGGTCAGCTCTCCACGACTGCCGCCACTCACGCGCCAGCTCCAGGTTGACTACACGGCGACGAGCCTTTCATTGCCTCAACGTGTGCTGTTCCGCTACAAGCTGGAAGGCCATGACAAAGACTGGCAATCGGTCGGAACACGCCGTCAGGCTTTCTATAACGACCTTAAGCCAGGTACATACCACTTCACTGTGCTCGCCTGTAATAACTCCGGTCTTTGGAATGAAGTGGGCTCGAGCATCACGTTCACGGTCGCACCTGCATGGTTCCAGACTCGCTGGTTCATGGTCGTATGTGCTTTTCTAGCAGGACTGCTGCTCTATGGTTTGTACTGGCTGCGAGTGAGGCAGTTGCGAAAGCACCTGCAGATTCAGTACGAAACCCGCCTTGAGGAACGCACCCGCGTCGCTCGCGATTTACATGACACGCTCCTTCAGACCATTCAAGGAACGAAGCTGGTTGCCGAGGAAGCGCTCCTGGGGGGCAACGATTCAGCCCAGTTGCGCAACATCGTAGCCAGGATTCATGACTGGCTCTCGCGAGCCGTTATCGAAGGCCGCGCCGCGCTTACTGCGCTTCGTACGGAATCGAGTGCTGGGGACCTGGTCGAAAAGTTTCGTAGTGCTGCGGAGGAGTGCTGTGAAGGCAGCGCGATGACGCTGCGCTTCGAGACGAGCGGCGTGCCGATGGAGCTTGGCGCTGACGTGACCGAAGAGATCTTTCGCATCGGATACGAAGCGATCCGGAACTCTGTCGCTCATTCAGGAGGAAGCCTCCTCGAAGTTCAGCTTGTCTACGGCAAGGTCTTCAAGTTGAGGGTCAGGGACAACGGCATCGGGTTTGATGCGGATGCCTCTTCTGGAAGAGTCTCCGGTCACTACGGAATCGAAGGCATGAAGGAGCGGGCAGCAGGTCTGGGCGGAGTCCTCTCCGTGCGCAGCCTACCGGGCAGCGGGACCGAAATATCTCTGACGAAAACGATTGGGTGAGAAGAGGAGATGCGGCAGCCGCCAGGTGGGGAAAGCTTGTCCACCTGAAGAAAAATACAGCTCAATTTCCGTCGAATTCGATGGGGTGCAGATGGGTCACCATCGTCTACCTTGTGGATGTGGAGTAAGCCCAGAGAAAGTATCTTCCACCGCGTTTATTTCGGCAGAGCAGCGACGCCACGTGATCCATCGGAGGCCTTCCATGAAATCAGCACCATCAGCGACGCTTCTTAGGCTGTTTAGCAAAGCCGCTTCGCTGGATCGCATCGGCATGTCGATGCTTCGACTAGGTCTCATCGTCGTCTTGATCTGGATCGGCGGACTCAAGTTCGCAGACTACGAAGCGGACAGCATAGTACCCCTGATCGCAAACAGCCCTCTCATGAGCTTTGTCTATGCTCATCCCGCTCCGGAATATCACGGACACATGAACAAGGAAGGTGAGGTGGTTGCAGAGCACCACGCCTGGCAGGTCGGCAACCGAACCTATACCTTCTCGAACATTCTTGGCTGCGTCATCGTGCTGATCGGTCTTCTTATCGCGTGCCACTGGAAGTTCCCTCAAATCGCCGCTGTCGGGAGCGCTTTGCTCGTCTTGATGGCCTGCACCACTCTGTCCTTTCTCGTCACCACGCCCGAGGCCTGGGTGCCTGCCCTGGGCAGCCACACCCACGGATTTCCTTTCCTCTCCGGCGTCGGTCGGCTGATCATCAAGGATTCCATCATGCTCGGCGCTGCTGTTGTCACGATGGCAGATTCCGCGAAGAAGTACCTGAAACAAATAGGGGAGATTTGATGAAATATTCCATCACGATTCGCATCGCTATCGTCGCTCTCTGGCTAAACGTTCCCGGGTTGATCCATGCGCAGATTGCCAGGCTCGATCTGAAGCACGGAACCTACGTGAATGCATCGATCAGTTGCACAGCATCGCCGTTTGCAGCTATGCGATCCTGGGACGGCATCGGGTTTTCCGGGCCGCACTCAAGCCGTTGCATGTCCCGCGTGCTAGGCCACAAGGGGAATCATTTTAAGATCAGCACTTCTTGTTCCGCTGTCGGAGACGGCACACCGAGCCCAGCGGGCCAGATAGATATTGAAAAGCTCTCGCTGATTCGACTTTCGAATGTCGGCTTCGTAGTCTCTGAGGGGGCTAAGCCAAAGACAACCTATCGTTGGTGCACAGCTGACACTGGACTTGGAAATTTCAAAGGAAGCAAATAATGAGAGCGTATCGAGTTGACACGGCAGGCGGTCCTTTTCGCGCGGTAGATCTTCCCGAACCGCAACCCAACACAGGCCAGGTAGTGGTGAAGGTCTCTGCGAGTGGAGTGAATCCTTTGGACACTAAGATCCGCGCAGGGCAGGCGGCACATGCGAAGCAACCGCTTCCGGCAGTGCCTGGGTTGGATATGGCTGGAACTGTGGTTGCCATAGGACCCGATACAAGCGGATTCTACATTGGGGACGAAGTTTTCGGAATGGTTGGCGGAGTCGGGGGGTTACAGGGGACTCTCGCGGAGTTTGTCCTGGCGGATGCGGCACTCCTGGCACTCAAACCAGCGGCGCTTACTATGCGACAATCGGCTGCCCTCCCGTTAGCCACGATCACTGCATGGGAGGGATTGGTTGATCGTGCGAATGTCCAGGCCGGTGAGAAGGTCCTGGTGCATGCAGGGGGCGGCGGCGTTGGATATGCAGCCGTGCAGATTGCATTGGCACGGGGAGCGCAGGTCTACACGACGATTTCCGCCGACAAACGGTCGATCGTCCAGGAACTCGGCGTCACGGCCATCGATAAATCTACCCCGACAGCGGACTATGTAATTGAACATACGGGAGGCGAAGGTTTCGACATCATCTACGACACGTTAGGTGGACCGGTCCTGGACGCTTCGTTTGAAGCCGTCAAACGTTACACGGGCCGCGTGGTGAGCTGTCTTGGATGGGGGGCGCACGCTCTCGCACCATTGTCGTTCCGCGCCGGCACATACTCCGGTGTCTTTACCCTGCTTCCCTTGCTGAGTGGGGTAGGGCATGAACATCACGGGGAGATCCTTCGCCAAATAACACTTCTCGCGGACCGTGGCCAGTTGAAGCCTTTGCTTGCCATAGAACAATTTGGAGTGAGTCAGATTGCTGACGCTTATGATCTGGTCGCGCGCGGTAGCAGAGGTAAGGTGGTCGTTGAGTTCTGATAGTGACTCGACCTCACGCTCTCCTTTCTCGCTACTGTCAGCTCTGTCATTGGCTGTAAGCTCAATCCCGCGTTTACACGCAACGAGACAATTTGTAAGGAGCTGCTAATTGTCCAGCGATGCTCCATCTCTAGCGTCGTCCGAAGTCCGCGAACCCTGGTCATGCCTAGCCAGACCGCCTACTTGCGTATCCCTACATCCTGTTTCGGCTCGACGTCCGGCCCCGCGCCTTGCGGATCAGGGCGCCGCCATCCATCTCATACATGGCAAATAATCGGTATGTCTGGCGCTCGCTGACAACACGTGCAACTTCTGCGCAGGCACGGTACGCCGTCCAGCCCGGACGTCGCTCAACATTTCGATCCGTTGTATCTCGTCCACTCATCGATACCCAACCAATCCATGGCCCCTGACCGTTCTACGGGCCAGACCATGACATTTCTAACGAGCCGCTGCGACTCGTGTTGGTGCAAAGCGATACTGTCGCTGTTTCTGCAAAGCGGTTCTGTCATCATAAAGCGTCGTAGTCGTCGTGCGATGCGTAATGTGGGAATCGCTGCACTTGCGATTTCCAAGGACTGTGGGAAGAGAGGGAAACGGCTTTATGTTTTCCTCTCTTTCCATCGGGCCGTCATTTCCACCGCGGGTGCCGCGGCGTGTTTCGGTTTGTAGTTCGACCCATAGAGTTGACGAGGGTTCTTCTTATAGCCGATCTTCTCGCTGTTGGTCTGCACCTTCGGCTCGCGCTTTACGTCCTGCTGTGCCTTGATGATCCTAAGAGCGTGGCTGAGCCGCTTGTTCTCGACGACCGCGGTGTGGCTTACTCGTTGGTCTTTACTGAAAAGACGATAGGAAGCGAATGACCCTTTGATCGGACCTCAAGCGTGCCGTCCGGGAACTCGTAGAGGTCGACGTACTTGCCAGCAAGACTTTCTGACAGCTCGTTCCGTTCGAGGATGATCTGCTTGCGGTCATAGGACATCGTCAGTTGTGCGCCCACGTAGCGTTGTTCGCGGTGGCACAGGATGTCGTTGAGCCGATCCGCCTTGACGTGGAGAGGCCGATGCAGGTTTTCAGGCTTCATGGCATGCAGCGCGAACCGTTCGTTGAAGCGCTTCAGGAAGCCGGGCAGAAACGCGTTGCCTGTGTCCATATCGCAGACGTTCTCAAGCCGCAACTCTTTCACCAGGCGATCCTGCAGCGTGCGGTTGGCTCGTTCCACGCGGCCCTTGGCCTGGCTGGAGTTGGCGCAGATGATCTCGATGTTCAACTCGGCCAGCGCACGGCCGAACTGCGTCATGCCGGAACCACCTTGTGCATCGCGGTTGATCCGAAACACGGAATGCTTGTCCGAGTAAAAAGCCACCGGGCATCCGTGGGTGGCAAGATATCCTTGCAGTGCTTCGAAATAAGATCCCGTGTTCTCACTTGGAACGAAGCGCAGCTGCATGAGCCTGCTGGTGGCGTCATCGATGAAGACAAGCAGTGTGCAGGGCTCACCACGCTGTTCGAACCAGCGATGCTGACTGCCGTCGATCTGGATCAGTTCGCCCAGGCTCTCCCGCCGCAACCTTGGTTGGTGAAAGCTCTTGCGCTGCTTGCGCGACAGCCACACGCCGGCCTCGACCATCCACTTGCGCAAGGTCTCGCGTGACACCTCGATGCCGTGGCGCTCTAGCAGAACCTCCACCGCGAGCGTCGGCCCGAAGTCACGGTAGTTCTGCCGGACAAGTTCCAGGACCAGCTCACGAACTCCTGAGGCCAACTTGTTGCTCGCCGGCCGCCCGCGGCTCTTGTGGATCAGGGCTCCGCCACCGCCGTCACGGTATCTCGCCACCAGCCGCTGCACCTGTCTCAAACTCACGCTCAGGACGCCAGCCGCCGACTCCGTCGTGCGACTGCCTGCCAGTACTTCGGTCAAGACCTCAACCCGTCGTAACTCCTGCTTGCTCATCTGTAGCCAACCCATCTGCTGCCTCCAACCCTTACTCAGGATGGGGCAGCGACATTTTGGCTTTGCAGAGCTACGACATTATTGCTTTGCTACTACAGCTCGTGTTGGTGCCCGATAGAAATGACAGGGTGGCTAGCCCATTAGAAGTGTCAGTATAAGCCAACTTGTTGATGTCCTTGTTTAGTAATCCATACCAGTCGTCGTGCGGTGCGTAATGTGGGAATCGATGTTCTTTGTCGATTTCCAAGGACTGTGGGAAGAGAGGGAAACGGCTTCATGTTTTCCTCGCTTTCCATCAGGCCGTCATTTCCACCGCAGGGGCCGGCGCGATTTTCGGTGAGTAATCTGGCCCATAGACTCGACGCGGATTCTTCTTGTATCCGCCCTTGTCGCTGTTGGTGTGGATCTTTGGCTCATGCTTTATATCCTGCTGCGCCTTCACGACGGCGAGTGCATGGCTGAGCCGCTTGTTCTCGACGATGGCCGTGTGACTCACGCGCTGGTCTTTGCTGAAGACGCGATAGGGAAGCGAGTGGCCTTTCCATCGGACCTCGAGCGGTCGATCGCTGAAGTCATAGACCTCGACATACTGGCCCGTCAGCTTGTCTGCCATCTCACTGCGGTCCAGGATGATCTGCCTGCGGTCGTAGGCCAGACTGAGCTGTTGGCTCACGTGGCGCTGTTCGCGATGACACAGGATGTCCGCAAGCCGCGAGGCCTGCACGTTCAACCTGCGATGCATGTTCTCAGCTCTTGCAGCTGGGACCGAGAACTTCTCGTTGAACTGCTTCATGAAGTGCGGCAGGAACAAGTTCCCGGCGTCCATGTCACAGATGCCGGCCATGCGCAGCTCCTTCACCAGACGGTCCTGCAGCGTACGATTCGCCCGCTCCACGCGGCCTTTTGCCTGGCTCGAGTTCGCGCAGAGGATCTCGATGTTCAGTTCTGCGAGCGCTCGCCCGAACTGCGTCATGCCCGAACCGCCCTTCGCGTCTGGCCGGTTCACTCGGAAGACGGTGTGCTTGTCAGAGTAGAAGGCAGTAGGGCAGCCATGCGTTATCAGGTACCCGTTCAGCGCCTCGAAGTAGGAGTCCGTGCTTTCACTCGGCACGAAGCGCAACTGCATCAGCTTACTGGTCGCGTCATCGATGAAGACCAGCAGGGTGCAGGGCTCACCACGCTGCTCGAACCAGCGGTGGTCGCTGCCATCGATCTGGATCAGTTCACCGTAGCTCTCGCGCCGAAGGCGAGGCTGGTGGAAGGTTCTGCGCTGCGTGCGTGACAGCCACAAGCCTTCGGCCATCATCCATCGCCGCAGCGTCTCCTTACCGATCCGGAGCTGATGCTTGTCCAGCAACACTTCGGTAGCAAGGGTCGGCCCGAAGTCGGCATACCTGGTCCTGACGAGCTCGACCGCATACTTCCGGACACCTTCGTTCGTACTCCGGTTCGACGTCCTGCCTCGGGCCTTATGGATCAGCCCTGACCCGCCGTCCAGTTCGTACTTGGCCAGCAGACGGTATGCCTGACGCTCGCTCACTGCCAAAACCGCTGCTGCCGCGGCCACCGTACGACGTCCGGTCCGCACGTCACTCAACACTTCGATCCGCCTCAGATCGCGCTCGCTCATAGAAATCCATGCCATCCTTAGACCCTGACATTTCTATCGGGCCAGACCATGACATTTCTAATGAGCCGCTACATAGCAACTATACATAAGATGCATTATCAGACGTAAGTCCTTTGTTATCTTTACTATAACACTTTCGAGCTGTCGAGGAAATGGTTGCCGTTATTTGCGGGTAGCTACGTCTCTCTGACGACCTTCTTCGGGTCTTTGTCATCGCGTAATGCGACGAATTTAGTGTGTCTGAGATGGTCAGCCCCGGTCCATTCGAGAAAGTCGAATCGCGCTACAGTCTCGGGCTGTAGCCACACGCACTCCTTCATTTTTTCTGCTGTAAGGCCTTGACCCCACCGGCCCGCTCCTGTCTCTGGGAGATTCGCGAACGGACACCGCTCTGTCTTTAGGTCTTTTATCTGAGCGAATACCTCTTGGCGAGTGGCCGGGACGAAGCCCGCCCGGACTCTGGCTGGGACGAAGCCCGCCCGGACTCTGGCTGCGTAAACGAGTTCCTTACCCCGATAGAAGCCGATGATGAGCGCGTCAAACCCGTGCGTCCCTTTTGTGTAGCCGCCGATGACGAACTCCTGGCCGAGGTTAATGCGGTGCTTTGCCCATAGCCCCGTACGCTTGCCGGGTTGATAGATGCCGTCTATACGTTTTGCAACAAGGCCCTCTAGCCCATGCTCGCGCACGAACGACAGCATTGCCTTCGAGTCGGTTTGAACTACCGAGAGCCCAATGTGGTCATTCACTGTGAGGGCCTTTTCAAGGATTGCTCGACGCTCCGACAGTGGAAGGTGGGTTAGGTCTTTGCCCTTCAAGATCAGAATGTCGAAGGCATAGTAGTGAATTCGGGACGCTGCCGAGCGAAAGTTTTGGAGCAGGTTGAAATCCGTCCGGCCTTCATCGTCGAGGGCTACCAGCTCCCCATCGACAACCGTGTTTACTGGAAGTTGCTTCAACGCTTCAGCGATGTAGGGGAACTTTTGATTGAGAACGTTGCCGCGTCGTGAGAAGAGTGTTGTGTCGGTGCCATCCTTGACCACTTCCAGCCTAAAGCCGTCTAGCTTGATCTCATAGGTCCACTCAGGACCTTCGGGAATCGACGAAACTGCGAGACATTCCATCGATTCGATAAAGCCAATGCTGGCTTTAGCCTGCTTGTTGATCGCTGCACTCATGAGATCTCCAGGCCTTCGTTTTATCGGCAGGCTGTATCTTGGATGTTCAACGAGCAGAAGATGTGTGTTCTCGGCCTGAGCGACGCTATATGGGGTCACCACACCAAACGTCAAAAATCATACCCTGACCCTCTGGAGCCGACGACAACGCGCTTTCGAAAAGCGGGTTGTCATTATCAAAAACGTTAACCTTCTGACGAGATGCCGGTTGTAAGCTTCTCTTAGCCGGAGACTCGATGAGACCAGTTGAAAGTGAAGGAAGTACGATCCTGAGCATACCTTCCAAGGCCGCTCCGATCCAACAGAATGAGCGGGTAGAACAGATGGACATCCTGCGCGGGATAGCGCTGCTTGGTGTTCTCACCATCAATCTGCTTGGCGAATTTCGAGTCTCCATTTTCCAGCAGTTCGTCGACATTCCACCCGCTGAACATGCGCTGGACCGTTGGATCAATACTTACACTCACGTCTTTATCGAACTGAAGGCTTTTGCGCTTTTCTCCCTGCTTTTCGGCATAGGGCTTGCCATCCAATTTGATCGCATTAGTATGCGGGGAGGATCACCCTTTCGGCTGCTAACGAGACGTCTACTAGCCCTGCTCCTGCTTGGGATCATCCACCTGACCCTGGTCTGGAACGGCGACATACTCACTGAGTACGCCATCGCAGGGTTGATTGCCCTACCATTTCTTTTTCTTCCGCGCCGCTGGCTCGTGGTCGCTACCCTCTTATTTACGCTCCAGTACCTGCTGCCTTTCGTGCCGTATCCGATCTCGTTTCCAACCGACGCGTGGTTGCAGCTGCATTTAAATCAAGCAGCAATGGTGTACAAGCACGGAAACTACCTTCAGATCCTTTCGTTTGAATGGCATGAATTACCGGAACTGCTTCCTCTCCACGTCTTCATCATCGCCCGGACGATTGCCCTTTTCCTGTTCGGAGCCCTTTGTTGGCGCTCTGGCGTCGTCAAAAGGCTAGATGCACATAGGAGAACACTCGCTCTGGCTTGTCTTTTGGGCTTGGGAATAGGTCTAAGTCTCACGATTCTGACATCATCGCTCGTCAAACCAATGATCTTCGGAAGAGCGCAAAGTGAACTGTACGTAGTCGCAGAACTTGCTTTAACCATCGGGTATGCTGCGACGATCATGTATGTGACAACGAAGGCAGTTGGCCTTAAGCTTTTAGGTTGGGCTGCACCCTTGGGCAGGATGGCCTTCACGAACTACGTCATGCAATCGATAATCTTCAGCTTCCTTTTCTTCGGTTGGGGCTTGGGTCTGTTCGGGATGCGCTCAGGTCCTGCGCTCTTGTTGGGTATCAGTATCTATGTTCTCCAGGTGATCGTCAGTGCGGCGTGGCTTCGTAGGTTCCGGTTTGGTCCTATTGAATGGCTATGGCGGACAATGATGTACGGAGTCATCCAGCCAATGAAACGTACTTCCGAAACAGCCGACACTTCAATTGGCTGAAGCGCGGTTTGGTTGGTGGCCCCTATAGAGCTGAACCGTTATCCGTCTAAACTGATAAGCGGATGAATGGCTGCGCTATTCTTGGGCGTCGGCCCAGCCCCGTTGCCAGCCACTCGACTTCGAGTCATCAGCCTCGTGCCCTTCCACTCCGGCCTGAAAGCCGATCTTGCGATCGGCCTGATACTCGGGAGCGTTCTCCGTTGGATCGCTGGGTATGTCGTCTCTCTCAGGCAGGTCGTTTTCATTACAGTTGCCACAATCGTTGCCGTGCTCAACCATCGCCATGTATGCCGCGCTCAGTTCAGTGATGCGATCCTCGGGCGCTTCTACCCCTAACCGATCGACTCCTTCTCCGGCAGCGATCAAGAACGCTTGTGCGAGCTTCATGCCTTCTTCGCAGGCAGGCATCTCGTCCACATCCCAAAGATCCAATAGCTTCTTATGATCCATATTGCTCACCCCATCCTTACCTGCCACCAATTAAGGCACGTCAGTTCACACGGTTATCCGGCTATCGTTATAAACGGACAGTGGAAATGACATGCGGTGCAAAGCGTGGAACGGAGAATCTGTCCCACCCTTCACACCGCACTTGGAAGACGCCGGTGGGGCTAGCGTCTCCCACATTACCACTGCCCCGGCGACGCTCGAATTATTGAGCAAGGCACCAAACTATTGAACGTCTGAAACCTTCCCGTCCACAAAAACGATCTTCATGTCTTTGTAGACAAACAACTGTTTGGCACCCAAGTCTACGACCTTATCGGGATTCCCTAGAGTGGTCTTCACCTCGTCCGGACTCATCCCCAGCTTTACTGTTTTGCTCTGGACGGCTGATGCGGTTTCAGGGTCTGCAACGACGGTATCAATTGTCTTCTTGATGTCCTCCGCAGTCATCGTGTCGATCCCGGGAATCTTGAAATTTACCTCGGCTCTGTAGCGGGTGCCTTGCCCATCGCCAAGAGTGGTTACGTCCACCGTGAGCAACTCAAGCTGCACGGCATCCCGTTTCACGTCGACTTGGGTCACGTAGACCTTCTCGTTTGGGTTCAAGGTACGGGAGTGGCTAGTGCTGCCACCAAACGCCGCCGACCATCCGGTCGCCTGGCTCACCTGACCGTTCACCACGTTGGTGTTTACGATGGCATTCTCTGTGTTGGCGACATCTGCATAAATGCCGGGAACGCGGATAGCAAGGATGGCTCCTGGTTGCGTGATCCGGTTGTAGTCCGTTTTGAGCATCACCAAGCCGACTCGCGTGAGCGGATACTCCTTCCATAAGGCCTGCTGAAGGGCCTTATTTGCGGCTGCCAGGGCGACCAGGGGAAGCGCAAAGCACATGACAGAGGCGGTTACAGTGCTACGCGTGATTGACGATCGGACGAAATGAGGGAGGGTCATGCGAATCCTTTCGGCTTACAGGTTATTGGATCATTAAGCGGGTGACGGGAGAGGCTCCTAGATGCCCATGCCACGACGATGCTGAACCTGGGTCGCTTCGGGCGCAACGACGTTTGGAGAAGTGAGCGCGTTGTCCTGAGCGATGACGTTGGCGGTGGCGTCGATCTGCTGTTGTTGTGGAAGGCTTATGGGATTCTTAAGACCCTGAGCCGGGCTCGATCCGTCGGACGTGTAGACGCTCACTTCTCTTCCGCTACGTGTGAGCGAGGCTATCTCTCTCTGGCTCTCAAGCGCCGCCTCTTGCGTTACGATGATCCGCTCGGGCGCTCCAGCTCTGATACCTTCGACTGCGTAACCGTGTTCAATGTGCTGGGCCTGCCTTTGGTTGAGATGGACTGTTTCGCCTTTATCGAGCTGGACATCTAGTTCCCTGCTCTCGCTGATTGCGGTGACCGTGCCAAACTCACCTTTTCTGATGCCGAGTTCCGCTACAGACGATGTGATTTGTATCCGCTCGCCCTGAGCGATCTCTCGTTGCTCGACTCGGTAGACAGCACTTTCCGCCGTCATCGTTTTAGTGAGGTGCGGACTATAGGTAGCCCAATCACCCGTCGAAGTTTGAACCGTGAGCGCATTCTTTTGTGGATCACTCGCTAGAACCGTTCCAACGCTGTTGTGATTGATTCCGTGGAGTTCAGGGCTTCCCTGCCCGTACTGGATGAGGTCGCCGGGTGTGTACTGTGCGGCTAACTTTGGGTTGGTTATGGGCTGCTCGACGTGAACGGTAAGCGATTTGCTGTCTGGCGAGAGTGTCCCCTGTGCCTGGAGATCGGCGCGAATGAGCTGGTTTAGCTCTTGGCGTTCCGCCCGATCTGGTGCAACGATGACGCTACTGTCGGGTCGCTGCATGTAGGCAGTCGCGACGGCGGCGATGCGATGATTTGGGTCTGAATATTGGTGTACTTCCGGTTCGGCGGTTGGGCGGCGGGGGGCGGCCACAGGCTGCCGAAAATCAACCGCGGCGGTTTTGCTAACATCCGTTGCGAGCCGTGCTCCCAGAGTTTCGGCATCATTGGTGTAGATTCGAGCATCCGTCTCCGCGCGAGAGATCGTGACGTAGGCGAGCCTTGTGTTGATGAGATTTCTTGAGGAGTCCGTATCGATATTGACGATGACGCGACCCTCGGTAAGCCCCTGCGAAACGTGCGAGGTCACAGCGTAACCATGATCGATGTGTCGCATTTGCGCTGGATCGAAGCTGACGGTGCGGTCCTCTTTCCCGTCCATGCGAACGGTGAGCTGGCCGGGTTCGATCTTCGTAATGGTGCCGAGATCCCGGTTCGCGACATTTAAGTCTTTATCTGTGGCGGTGAACTGGAGACGGTCGCCGGTGGCAAACTCGCGCGGTTCCTCCCTATAGACGTTCACCCCTGACAGCCGACGTGGATCGTACGATACACTTTGCCCGTCCTGCCTCGTGACCGTAATGATGTTGTCGCGGGCGCTGGTGGAAGTGACGACGGAAAGGCTATCTCGCTCGACGCCGTATGCTTTGCTGCCCTTCGTGTACTTCAACACGTCCCCTGGACGCTGCCGGCAGGCGGCGCGGGAGCTGCTGCGGGCACGGCGGGGGCTTCGGTAGGCTTTGGAGCGCTGTCTGCAACGATGGACTCCGGCACCACGTCTTTCAGCCATTTCTCGTGCTCAGCGATCTCGCGGGGAACGAGGCCGGGGGCTATCAAGTCCATCTCGACATGAGGAAACGAAAACCTGGTGACGTGGTTTCCGATCTTCATGAACGCGTGCAGGTCGGCAAGTCCCTCGACCTCTGATGCCATGACCAAAGGTTCAATCTGTCTATCGAGAGTGAAGCTCTTCCCTGCTCTTTTTCCATCCGCTACCGTCTCTCGAACGCGCTCGATCTCGATCTCGCCGATTAGCTCCGACGCCCACTTCGCTGCCTTGGGCTCGCCTGTTTTCATCACAATTTTCGTAGACGGCATGGAGAGCATGACCTCTGCCAAGTGCCCATAGATCACCTCTAGCTGGGCCTTGCCCTGGTAGCCGAAGACAATGGGGTTGTCGCTCTTCCGCCCTTTGGTGAGGGCCGTATGGAACTGAGGAAGCCGCTGCAAGGTTGCCAGCTCGTCGATGACGAACCACGCGCGTTTCTGCCCTTCCTTCGGGGGAGTCAGAAGCCGCAAGATGAGCAAGTCAAGCCATAGTGAGTGCATGGGTCGGAGAGCCTCTTGCTCGGCCTCCTCGGTCGAACTAAGGAAGATCCAACCCTCACGCTTCTCAGACCATTTCGTTGCACTCCATACCCGGTCGCCCGTCTCTTTTCGGGTCGGCAGGAGTCGAAAGCTGTCCGCGATCAGGCCCAGAGAACCCAGCACACCGTTTCGCTGGTCGGGTGCGTCCTTGGGGATCATGGCCGCAAGCTCGGTCCCTTCGACTCGACGGTCGATCTCTTTTTCGTTCGACATCCACTCAACCAACTGTTCTGGTGTCGGGCGGTATTTCAGGAGATGGGCAAAGATTTTCTGCGGGGTCTCCGTGAAAAACTCGCCCTTCTTATCGCTCGTAGGCTGGTAGAGAGAGGCTGCGATGGTACGTGCCTCGGCGGGGTTACGCAGCTCACTCGAAGGGTCCCAATAGGGGGCGCGGGCATCCAGGGGATTCAGGATCACATCGCCTCGATCTTCCCGATAGAACCGCTGCACGAACTCTCCTGCCGGGTCGTAGACGATCGCGGATTCTCCCCGGTCTGCGACTTGGCTAAGGATCTGCCGAAGTAGCTGGGACTTGCCAACCCCGGTGTCCCCCATGATCTCGATATGCTTCGGTTCGGCGCGTAGCGGAAGGCGGATGATTGTGCCTTTGTCCGTGGTCCTGATCCCGATTCCCTTCCCCTTCATCGTTTCGTTGAACTCTCGCGGGGAGTGCATTTCAGGCCCACGAAGAAGTCGTCCATACTTCATCCTCTTAGCGCGTTTGAAGTCTGCCGGTACTGCAAAGCAGAGCAAAAATACAACGATCAACGCCGTCTCGATGAACGGCGCATCGTAGGTCCCGATGAGTCCATCGCCTGAGAAAATGTCGCTCTTGAGCCATCCATAGATCGCGTCATCCGAGAACTTCCGTTCCGGGCCACGGAAGACGGTTGTGAAGCCCTGCGCACTCGCTGACGGCGAAAGAGCAGTGCCGATCTCCTTGCCATCCGGCGTCACCATAGAGCCCGGCTGGAAGTCGCTGGGCTCGGCGACGCGGGGGTTTTTCTTGCCGCCACCGAGATAAATGAGACGGTACTTTTGGTGACTGTGGAACTCGGACCCGATGGTCGCCTTGATGAACGCCCCGGTGTAATTCTTGGTCAGAAATGGCTTCATCATGTACAGCCCGGTTAGCAGCGTGATCACGATCGGCACTGAGAGAAGCAGCACGCCATAGGTGTAGATCGGTACTTGCGGCGGCCAGATCACCGTCTCTTTACGTCCCCATTCACTCGCCATTTTTAGTTCTCCTTTTGGTCGACAATCGCGTACTGTTCCATCACATCCTGTGCAGCTTTATGTTTCGCGGTGCGTACATTTGTGAGCACGGTTCCGAACATTTCTGGTGTGATTACCTCGCCACACGCGATCGGTTTGAGGAGCAGATTTAGGAGCAGTCGCATCGCGACTATCTCGGTCAAAAGAGCGTCCGCGCGATTTGGTTTTGCTTCACGCAAGAGCACCTCTCTGGCCCACTCACTGAGCGCCTTGTTTTCGCGACGGGCGGCATCTTGAAGCTCGGCGTGCTCCTCTGGCGTGACCTTGGCGCTGGCAACGACCTTGCGACCCGCCCGGCCTTTAGAACGTCGCAAGCGCTGGTCAAACTCGATGCCTTCGACTGCGATTATTGGTTGCATCTCGCCTCCTCTGAGGCGGTAGACAATAGGAGACTGCCCGTCTACTACTGTCTACCGCTGGCCTATAAGTCCTTTGGTTTTGGTGGGTTGCCTATTGTCTACATTTGGCGAGAAACGCCACCCTGGAAGGGGTGGAGTGTCTACGTCTCCCGGTGCGAAGCGCCGTCTTTGCTTTCTGCCACATTTGCATGTCGGAAACCACCTAATTACGAGCTGCGAGTTGTTGCATTTGCTGTTGTTGTTCCGTGACGTGCAACGTCACTTCCTGCGCTGCAACCCATGCAGCGCAGGAACGCACTAGAGAGAGGCGCTGGTCTTCGCGCTTGCAGCACCAGGCTTAGGTCCGCGTGGGGCACCTGTTGCACCCGCAGCAGGCTTCTTGATGCGTAGGGTGCCAGTGCCTTTGGGGTTGGCGCTACGGTATTTCTGAAACTCAGAATCCTTTCCGAAGGTGTACTCAAGCGCCTTATTCACCACGTCGTCCGGTGATGCTGTGACGAAGGCTGCATACTGTTCCACCTGAATTGCGGTTGACTCTTCAAGTGAGCAGATAATGGTGAGCTTCTTCGTCTGTTTGATCTCAAGCAGTGGCATGGTCTGTGTTCCTCCTGAAGAACTTTGGGTTAGGAATTGCGTGAATGAAGCCGTTCAACTGTGCAGGCCGTGAGATCAAACTCAGTGGCTCACTGTCGAGCTATTCGGAGCCATGTAGAGGTCTTCCGTGAGAAACGCTTGTGTGGCAAAGTCATAGCCGGTGACGGCAATTAGCTCGCGTACGCGACGTTTGCCGCTCGGTTGACGCTCGCAGTAGAGAACGAAGTCGATTGCCTCTGCCGTTTCGGAACGGATGAACCCGTGGTTGATATTCGCGCGTGCGCTGAGTGCGAGATTCGATAGTCTGCTGAGTGCATCCCATGCTGATTTCGCGTGCAACGTGGTGAGGGTGCCACCGTGTCCCGTATTCATTGCCTGGAGAAGATCATTGGCACACTCATCGCGAATCTCACCGAAGATGATGCGGTCCGGTCTATGCCGGAGTGCCGCTGCTAGAAGTGCGCTCGGCGGAATTGCTGCCTGGCCCGGAATCGCGTCGACAGCCTCCCATCTCACTGCATTTGGCTGAAGCACTCGAAGCTCTGCAACCTGCTCAATTACGATCAACCGGTCAGTCTCGGGAACATGATCTAAGATGGCCTTCATCAAGGTCGTCTTCCCAGATCCGGTTCCGCCCGCGATGATGCCATTCTTCTTATCCATCAGAAAGCTAACGACACGATCGCGCACGTCTGATGGCATACTCCCGCTCGAAATCAACTCATCTGTGCTGTACCAGCGGTTGAACTTCCTTATCGTGAGTGTGGGTCCGCCGATCGCAGAAGGAGCCCCAACAACGGCGACACGAGACCCGTCGGGCATACGCGTATTTAGGATCGGGTTCTGTTGCGTGAGATCCTGACCCATGAGCCGGGCAACGCGCTGAATCGCCGCCTCCAGACGCTCGACGCTGTATTCGTTCTTCAGCTCGATATGCTCGATAACTCCACCACGATCCGCATAGATTCCTGTCGTTCCGTTGATCATCAAATCGCTTATGGTCGGATCGAGAATGAGAGCCTGAATCTCTGCCTCGAAGAACGGCAATACCTTTTCCCATCCACTCTCAGGTGACTTTGACTCGCTCATGGTTTCTCCTGGGGGTGATACGTGGAGCCCTGCGGCGTCTGATCGACCGAGACGCGGTTTTCATGGAACTCGGTGATGGTCACGCCAAGCGGGTTGATGGTCTCGTACTGAGGATTGGTCTTGGCGTGGTCGCTCACCTGGGCCGGATTCACGTAATAGGTGATCGAAGAGATCCAATGCTCTGTACGCGGCTGCTGCGAATGTTGCGAGGAGTAGATGCGGTCGAAGGTCACGAGCGCCGTTCCGCGCGAGACAACAGCGTTTGAGATTCGCTCTTGCGTCATCGAAGTGATGGTTACGTTATTGACCTGCACCTCACTCGGCTCTAGCTGGCCGCCGATTACCTGCGTCGTTAGGTGGTTGTTGTTGTCGTCGTTGATGAGCTGCGACGCAAGCGGGCCGGAGAGAAAGTAGTAGTTCATCGGGTACTTCTTTGCGATGGTCTCTCTATTGAGGGTGTGCCGGTAATTGATCCAGTCGGTGAGGTACGTTCTGATCTCCCCCTCGCGCGGACTGTAATTCAAATCGCTGTACTGGATTGCCTGGGCACGGCCCGCGTCATCGATTCGGACATAGCGATTCAAGGTGGGGCGGCTCGAAATCAAGACGATGCCAGCAGTGAGAGCAAGAGAAAGCGCCGTAAGAGTACCGATCGCGAACCTTGCGATGCTGCGCTCTCTGTAGTGGGCCGCATATACCTGATTGGCGATCTGGTCGGCCTCGACGTGCTGCCGAAGGGTGAGCGAGCTAATTAGTTGGGCTTGTGTGGACATTTTGCCTCCTCGAATTCATGTTGTTGTTGTGAATGAGTACCCCTGTGTGCACGAGGCTCTCGATAACGAGTCCGGCAAAGAAGATCAGCATGAGGATCTTGAACGGACGGGGAAGACGCTTGTAGAGGTACCAGAGAGCAATCATGACGACTCCTGCGAGTGTTCTTACTTCAGAATTGCGAGGGATTCGGCGAGCTGTGCCACTTTTCCGGCTGCGCCCGCCCCGCCCCCGAAGATGGTCTGCGTGATGGTGGGCACGAGTACCAGATTCAAGATGAACGCAACAAAGATGGCTAGGAACGGGATGAGGTTAGCGATCCAATTGGCGATGCTGTAGTTCCCCTGAAAGGTCTGGTTGATGAAGTTGATGAGGAATTGGGACCAAACGTAGATGAACGCGGCGGCGACGGCACGAATCATCGCAAAGCTCGCGAGGACCTCTACGAAGTGCAGGAACTTCCCGCGAAAGGTTTCTGTGAGGTAGAGCGGGATAATTAGCGGTCCAAAGAGTGCGGTGACGGCGTAGAAGATGAAGGCGCTGCAATTGAGCAAAAAGAGCACGCCTGACGCCAATCCCAGGAAACCTTCGACAAGCATGTAGACGAACGCTTCGACAGGGGACGTGATTGATGGAACCGGGGTATTGTGCCCTGCCGTGTTGATGATGGCGTTGAGTTGGTTGAGGGCATTTTGGTCGAGAATCTGGGCGATCTGCGCTCCGATGTAAGAGAACATCCGGTTGAAGCCGAAGCTCGCGCCTGGCAGATTAGTCGTCCAGTAATGCTCGATCACAAGGCAAAAGAGGAAGCGAAAGAGAAACACCTTCACTTCATCCAGACTGACGGACGCGTGGCCCCCTAGATGTGCAGACCACGGGGACATCCGCACCGCGATTCCAATGAGAATCATCGTAGCGATGAACGTAAGCAGCAACATCCCGAAGTTGGACAGTGCCCCGCCGTTCTGCAAAGTAAGGTCTGAGATGCTTTGGGAGAACTGGCCCAGCCAATCTACAAATCCGGGTGTGGTGTTCATTGGGGTTGCTCACTTTTCTTAATGTGGAATCGCCGTTCGTTCGGCTTAGTGCGTCTTTATTGCTTCAAGCTGTCTGCGGTAGTCTTCGTCGTCCTGCTGAATCTGTTTTTGTTCGCGCAACTGTTTCGCCTGGTGCGCCCTGCTGATCGAAAGGTGGACAAATCCGGCGCTGGAAACTGCCAGCGCCGCAAGAAGGAAAAACAAGAGCTTCATGCTGAACGGCCTCATTGGTCTCCTCCGGTCAGTAGTAGGTTGTCCACGTCTGCGAACCACCACCGATATACGTCGGGTTGTTGGCCTGCTGAGTGATGCGGAAGTTGGCGTCGTTGATTGTCTGTGAGGCCTGGTTCCGCTTGTCCATGTTGGCGACGGCGGACTGCGCTGCAAGGCAAGCCTGGAGCTGGCCTTGTGCTTGTGCCTCCTGTAACTGGTGCGAGTTGGACATTGTGAGGAGATTGAGTTGCTCAACCTCGCTATTGGTGAGAACGGACGTATCGTAGATTGAGTTGTCGAGCGCCGTATTCGCTGCCGTGGCATTCGTTCTGGCCGCGTTGTAGGCTCCCACCGCTCCAAGACACTGCGTCGATGCCGCATCCATCGCCTCAATGTGCGCCAGCGTCGAAAGACGGTCACTGGCTCCTACGATCTGGTTCCCCCAGAAGCTCGACGATGTACCGGAGATCGCTAGATTCATGATCTTCCATACAGTGCTTGCGTTCTGGGATTGCCCGTTCAGCTGTGATTGCAACCCGCTTGTCTCGCCGTACGTGTTCTGCACGGATGAGTTCATGAGGGTGTTCTCTGCGGTCCTCCAAATCTGCTTCGAGTTGAAATACTTCAGGTTGTTGAAAATGGTGTTGTAGGTCGTGATGGACTGGTTGTAAATCTTGAGTGCAGTCCCGGCCATCTGTATGTCCTGCGTGAGCTGCTGAGCGAGCGTTAGGTTGGTTTGTGACCCTTGCGCGATCCTCGTTGCCTGGTTGCTGAGCCCCTTCGCCTCGTTGAAAATCTGCTGTGTCGCGTGGGCTGACTGAGTTGGATCGAAGACGACACCGCCAAACTGAGCGTGTGCCGGGACCGAAAGGGACATGGCTCCCATCGCTGCTGCAATGGCGATCCATCTTCCGTAGATGAGCCGTTTCATGGGTGCTCCTAGAGAGTTGGGTTGACGCGATGCTCCGCGTAGGAGGGGATGAGGATGTCTTTGCCGATGTACACACGCGCACGAGTTCCCTCTTTAAGCGTGATAATCGGTAGCCGGTTGAGGAAGTGATTTAGGATCTGTTCGCTCTCCTGGCTGGTTTGCGAGGAGATGCCGTTGCGGATTTGACTATCTGGGGTTAGAACGCTGCCCGTGTTGCCGATCTGCGCGAGTCCTCCCAGGCCCCCGATAGCGGCGGCTGCGGCAAACGCTTGAAGATAGCCGTGGTCAACCTTGGTTGCGAGGCCCGTGGTGCCGATCTGGTCAAGGCCTGCGTATTTGTCGATGTCGATCGAGAATCCATCCGGGCATACGGCACGATGGAAGACGACCGCGAGTTTATGCTGCTGTTGGCTGCTGACGGCCTGCACCTGGCCGATCAGACGGGTGCCTTGGGGCAACAAGAGCTGCTGATGGTCATGCGAGTAGTAGTCAGTGGTGAGCATGATGAGAACCGGCCCCGCCATCCCGCCGTCGGCGTGGTTGGTGACGACGCCCTCAAGAACTGTTCCCTCGAAGACGCGGTAGAGCTTGCCGCCGTACTCGTCGAAGTCGTAAGCAGCCATCGGGTCTTTGCCTTTGGCTCCCGGTGCCTTCGGCTCCGGGGCTTCGCCATCGGCTACGTCGGTGACATTCTGGGTTGCGATTACGGTCGGCCCGCTGACTGTAGGTGAGGTTCCGCTTGGTTTCTGCTCATGGGTCTGGAAGTCAACGGCTACGGTGTCGCTGTTGAGTGCGTCGACGCGGCGCTTTTCCCTCTCGGCGGCCTGCTGCTTGGCTTGTGCCCTGGCCTCCGCCTGGCCGGATGTCTGGTTTGGGGCGTTTGGACTGTTGCCGTAGATGGCCCGGCTCTGTGCTGGCGTCATCGGGGCGCTTGAGTCTGCCTCTGGGGTAGGAACTGCCCTCTCTTGAGCCTGTAGAGCATCAAGAGCCTGTTTGAGCTGTGCCTGGTCTGCATCGCTCTTTGCGATCATCTGCTGTTGCTTCTCAAACCCTGAGACTTGTTGCGGGTCGGCTGTGGCGGGCCTGGTCTGAAGCGTGCTCTTCGCGGCTTCCTTCTTGTGGCCGCTACTCATGGCGTTGTAGGCGGTCGATACACCAATGAGAAGGACGGCACCCGTGAGGGCAATCACGATCGGCAAGGTCTTAGAGATGGGTGCTTTCGATATGGGCTGCTGGGGGACGGTCTCCATTAGTTGGCCTCCTCGCGATGAAACTCAACCTTGGATTTGCCGATCGCGACGTAGCCGTTTTGGAGGAGCTTCGGCACCGTATACAGGCCGTTAGCGAAGTCGAAGTTGATGATGGAGCCCTTTTTGTCCTTCAGCTCGTAGACAACGGGCGGCTCTTCGAACTTGCCCTGGATGTAGGTGAATTTCCCGTCGTCCCAGATCTGCCGGACACCAAGCGCCTTGGCCTTCGACTGGTCCCAGCTATAGTCAAAGTGCAGATTGCTCGGATACGTGCTGGCATACTTCTCCTGCGCGTCCTGAGCCGTCTTGTGATCGGCACTCGCCTTCGCTTGGGCCTCGGCAAGTTCCTTCTCTAAGCGGTCCTGCTTCTCCTTGACCTCCGCGACCGGAACGAAGACGGGGGCCTCGGTCATCTTCTTCTGAGCCTCTTTGTCTGCGGGGACTAGAAAGACTGTGGAATCAAAGCTCGCGCTCGGGTCGCCCGAGACCTCTTGCAACTCCAGGGTGTAGTCGTTCCCATGGTCAGAGATGATGTGGACGTTCGTCGTGCTCTTTGCGGCGGCGGCCTTTGGTTTCACGCTGATAAAACGGCTGGCGACGTGCCCGGCGTTGAAGATCCAATCGTCCGTGTTTCCTCCGAACACCGTTGCGACCTTTTCTTCGGCGGGTAGCTCCAGGAGCGTTGATTCATTGAGGCTGGTTCGGATGACCGGGGGCGCGGCGGTCGCGCTTACTTCTACCGTGCGGGGGGCTTTCTGCTGTGGTGTAGCTGGTGGCGCAGCGTGGGCGGTGACCGCAAGCGTGAGACTAGCGGCAATCAAGAGTGGTGTTTTCATTAGGTCGGTCTCCCTGGATGAATGAAAGCTGTCGTCGTTAAGCAGTCCGCTTTCGCGGAACCGCACTATGCGTCTTCGCCTGAAACGAAGCGGGTAATTCCCTCGTGTAACCCCCACTTCTCGATGAGTCTTCCTCGCCGGGCCTTGTCTTTTGGTTTGGTCGAGAACATCGCATAGCTGCGTGGATCGAGGTTGAGCGTGACAACTTTGGTGACGCCATCACGCCGCATATAGAGGGCCTCGCGCTGGCGCAGGCCCTCGAAAAGGGTGAGCTGCTGCTCATTCATCTTGAAGAGCTTGCCGTAGAACTCCCGGTTGAACGTTGCATCGGGAAGCAAGAGAAACGACGTGCAGGAGTTGACGATGCTGTCCGCGTTCACTCCAAGATCGTTGGCAGACTGAGCGATCATGGTGACGCCGCCGAGGTTCTTTCGAACCTGCTTGATGCTGGCGAGCGCTCCTTCTAACAGCTCTTTGTTCTGGAGATTGGAGAAGATCTCTTCGATGACAACGTGCTTAGGGACACCTAGATTCTTCGGGTCATACAAAACGTCGTCGATCCGGCGCAGCAACCAGACCATGAGCGGTTCAATCAGGTCGGGATAGTCCTTTGCGACCCCAGCGAAATCCCAGCATTGGATCT
>NZ_JAGTUT010000004.1 GCF_025685605.1 Granulicella arctica | reverse complement strand
TGATGGTCTTCTGAGAAGCAAATCTGTCGTTCCATTCGTCAGGTTGGATGAACGAGAAGGTTAGACTTGCCTGCGCATCAAGGTCGATCAAGAGAACCTTCTTGCCTTTGAAGGCTAACTGGGCTCCTAGATTCGCTGTCAAGGAGGTCTTTCCGACGCCCCCTTTGTAATTTATTACCGAAACAATTTTCATAGGCTTCTCGCGTCCTATTTTCTCATGCTCGCTCTAGCGAGGTGCGGACCGTTATAGCGGCGATTCTTCCTCTCAGATGTGTCACAGGCGCTTGCCCACTGTTCGGGTCCATTGCAATTAGCGCAAACGGATGGGCAGGGACCAATTAGGATCGGGTCCGCCAGAGCCAAATGTCCGGTGGTGGCCGGCAACGAAGTACATTTCTGCCGGTGAGGCTTTGCAGCGGCTGCATTTGAGCCTTTGCAGGATGTCTACAAAGGTTCCGTTGCCGTAGCGTGACGCCATGAGCTTGCATGGATAGCAAGATGAGGAGCCGCACCCGCATCGGGCCTCGATGGAGCACCCCGGCCACTCCAGGAGCCGTTGCGTCTGGTGCCATGCAGGAGGGTGCTTGGCATGGCCAGACAGGTAGCCTTTGGCACGTGCCTCCTCTTCCTCTCGCCTGGCCTGCCGTTTCATGGAACCCACGACCTTGAGCGTATGCGAAGAAAAGGCGAAGATCAATCTAAATGATTTCCTTGCTTCTGAATCTCGGGAGGGACTGTTCATAAACTCTGAATTGCGAAAACTTATCGTCATAAACGTATAACTGTTTATAGAGGTAGCGTTCCGTCTTCAGCGGCAAGAGCGGCGGCACGTAGGAGCTCAGGCCCATTGTTGCGTACGTTTCCAACCTTCGGATTCGCCGCAAACATCTCCATCTCTTCCGATTCCAGTGGCCGTAGGAGATCGAGGGGCAAGCGCTCCGTCTCCTCCCGATCCAGCCAGCGGTCATAGTCACGAGGATGAAGAATAACCGGCATTCTCGGATGAATTTTGGCCATTAATTCGTTCGCTTCTGTAGTCACGATGGCGAACGATTGGAGCCAATGTCCATCCTTGTCCTTCCAGGCATCCCACAAGCCCGCGAAACCCAGCGGTTTGCCGTTTGCAAGTTCAAAGATGTAAGGCTGCTTCGGCGGCTTTGCTGCTTTTTCCCACTCATAAAATGCCGAGGCAGGGATGATGCAGCGACGTTTCTTCATGGGCTCTCGCCAGGTCGGAGCTTTCGTAATCGACTCGGCTCGTGCATTGATCGTCGAAAGCCCCTTAACGTCATCGAGCGATTTCGTGAAGAACGGCACGAGGCCCCAACGCGCCAGCACCAACTCCCGATCGCCTGATTCCCTGCTCTGTCGGATGATGGGTTGGAACGTCGTGGGAGCCACGTTGTAGTCTTCACCCGGCATCGGCAGCTCGGCTGGCTGCGGGTTTGCATGGAAGTATTCCGCGATCTTCTGTTTATCGCCGCGACGGACGTATCGACCACACACCGTAATCTCCTAATTTGGCCTTGACGAAGGTGTAAGTAGCCCAGCTTTACGTTCTGCTTCGTCTTGGCAGTAGTGCCGGTACTCCCTGTAGCACTCTGAGCAGGAGCCAACATGACGAAGTACCGGATCATTTGGAGTCGGCCCGTTCTGTGCCAGGGCCTGCACTGCCTCTTCATCCGGGCACCCTATTCGATCAGGGTTTGGGAAAGCCTCAAGAAGGAATTGTGTCAGCAGTTCACGGTGCTCCATATCGCTCTCCTTCCATAATTAGACTCTCAACTAACAAAAGTTTAGAGGGGGATGTCTCCTCCTGAGTCCAGTCGCCGATAAAGCCCGGCGTCTTCCCTCACCCTCTCAGCGGGGACACCCCGCAACGCCTGTACGCTGTTCAAGACTTCCCGAAAGCGGGCAAGTCTCACGTAGCTAGCCGTTAAGAGCTACGGTCCTTTATATCGCAGGTGCAGCGATTCCCACATTATCGACCGCACAGACTACCACGGACATTTGTACTTTGCAGAGAAATGGCCAATTGATTTTTGCGGCAACACAGGCTGAAGGTACAGGCGTGGAGAGCTGAATGCCACTTCAGAACCCGTATCCAGAACAACCCTTATTTCAATAGCTCCCTGATGTTGCCCTCGAAATTGTCTTTATCCACCACGCCGGTATGTGAAACGGCGATCTTTCCGTCTTTGTCAATGAGGAGGGTCATTGGCATCGACGTCAGCCCGAAGCGGCCAGCCAAGGCGTCGTTACCGATCACGATAGGATATTGCATTGCGATCATGCCTCCCGTTTCGTCATCTTTCTTCTTCGCTAGAAAAGGACGTACGACCTCCCATCCTTTTTCGTCCATCGAAACACCGATGACCGCAAGTCCGTCGTGGCGATACTTGCGATCAAAACCCATGTACCAAGGGATCTCCAACTTGCAGCCGCCGCACCACGTTGCCCAGAAGTCTAGAAGAACGACCTTTCCTTTGTAGTTCGAGAGAGTGACTGTCTTTCCGTTGTTGTCTACAAGGGTGAAGTCAGGAGCCTGCTTTCTCTGTGCTTTTGGCGGCAACGTGTCAAACGTCTGAGATGGGTCGAAAGAGAATGCAGGTAGGCCAGCCGCTTGCACGGTCGGGGGATGCAAACTGAAATAAAGGATTCCAAAGCTAGAGGACGCTAGAACAACCGCACAAAGTGCGTGGAGGAGTGATCTGCAGCGATTGCTCAGGATCAGCGGGGAGTGGACGAGTTTCATAATTCTCCCTTCAAGTTCGGTATCTGAAATTCCAAGCGATAAGCTTGTTCGAAATGAAGCGTGGGCCGTCGTCCTCTGTGCCACGTTCAGCAAGCACGCCGCATACGCGGTGCGGCCAGAAGTAGCTTCGGCCGCCATATCGTCGCACACAGCTTCACGGCACTCTGCTATACGGCGCTTCAGCCAGGGCATTGCCGGGTGATAGCAGAGTGCTAATGACAATGCCTCGAAGAGCAAGTTCATCTGGAAATCATGCCTCTGAACATGCGCCAGTTCATGAGCGATCACAGCTGCCTTCTCTTCTCCGGGCATAAGCTCAAACCTCGGAGGAAGCATGATCATGGGCTGGGGCCAGCTCAGGGTAGCAGGGCTTTGCAACTCCGAACTCTCAAAGAACTCGACTGTTCGACCTCTGTCGTTCACCCTGTCTTGCCGCAGTTCAAAATCGGCGACTCGTAGAGTGAGTGGGTTCTTGAAAGCCACAATGCGGCGCGTTATGTTCATGCGAAGCAGAAAGCGCCTCAATGCGAAAGCTAAACAGGCCAGGTAGAGCCCCGCCACGATGCTGAGCAAGGACCAATCCGAATGCGTTACAGGAACTTCCGTTAGGTGCAACGTCAACCGCCCGCGATCAGGCTGTCTCGGCACCTTCCAACGATTTGCGTCGTTCACTGGAACAGCAGCAGGAGAATGAGCAGGAACCAAAGCTAAATAGGTCGAGATTACGGGCAAAGAGACCGCGAGCAGAAAGCAGCCAACCCAGAGGCGATACTGCAGTCCATTCGGCATCCTGGGAAATATCCGATGGAGCAGAGCGGTAACGGCGATCAGAGCTACCAGTTGCCAAGCGGAGTTGAAAACAAAGAACGTACACCAGATTGTGAATGTGCTCATCTCTGACTCCGGTCCGCAATTACCTTCCTCAGCCTCTTAAACGTTGCCTCATCGACCTCCTCTGCTTTCACAAGGTTCATCATCAGGCTTTCCACGGAACCCGAGAACATACGATCAACGAGATCTCGAACAGCGGTCTTCATCGCGGCTTCCCGCGAAAGGGCGGCTTCATAGACGTAGGCCCGACCTTGCAGATCCCGCTTTGTTCTTCCCTTCTTTTCCATCGTGTTCAAGGTGGTCTGCACGGTAGTGTAGGCAGACTCGCCAGATAATTTCGTCTGCACCTCTTGCACGCTGCAGGGGCCGTTATCCCAAAGAACGTTCATAATGGACAGCTCCATGGGAGGTATCTGTTCATTCGCTTTCCTGCGCTTCATCGCTGACTCCTAGTCAACTAGGACTATGAAGCACGGAAGCCCAAGCTGTCAACTAGTAGACTAGGACTTGAGAGTATCTAGTTCCGAGAAGCTGAGCGGATAAGGACATCCTTGAAAGACTGGGCTTCGAGCCTACCCTGAGATTGTTGCGTAAACGTTCGTTTCACAAGACGCCGATAGAGCGCTGCCCTGTATTCACTCCGCTCTCAGCGCTTTCATCGGCTCTGTCTTCCCTGCGCGTATCGCCGGCATGAGGGTTGCCGCAAGCAGGGGCACCAGCAGAACCAGCAGGGATGCAAGGTAAAGCCGCAGATCATCCGGTTGCACCCCGTACAACTGACTGCGTAACAGCCTGTTTGCCGCCAGCGAGACCACAGTGCCGGTCCCCAGGCCTATCGCTGCCGGGACCATAGCCCGCAGCACGAAAAGTCGTGTAATGTCACCCCGCCTCGCTCCGAGTGCCATCCGGACGCCTATCTCCTGCGTGCGCTGCGCAGCAAGATACGAGACGACTCCATAAATTCCACTGCAGGCCAGCAGCAATGCCACCCCGGCAAATAACGCAACTAGCGCTGCGTTCAGGCGTGGTTGCGCCACAGCGTCGCCTAGTAGCTGTTCCATCGTCCCGATCTCGCCTACTGACTGCATCGGGTCTGACTGGTGTACCTGCTCGCGGATCGACTGTGCCAGTTGTTCCGGCGGCACCTTCGTGCGCACCAGAAAGTAGCGATGCCAACCGCCATTGGCGTTCGCAGGCCAGTAGACAGCCGGTCCAGGCTCCGCCGCGATCGTTCCCGATACCCCTCGCACATCAGCAACTACCCCCACGATCTCGTGCGCCTGTCCATCCAGGAGCAGATGATGTCCGATGGGATTTCCCTTCGGCAGAAACTCTCGCACCAAGGCCTCGTTCACCAGGAACGGTGGCACTGTCGAGACCTGGTCCGCGGCGGAAAACTCTCTCCCTGCCAGCAGTGGTGTCCCGATCGCCATCAGCAGATTTCCGGCGATATTCCGGTTCTCCGCGCTAATTGCCGACTGATTGGCAACTTGCGGCAGCCAGTCCGCGTTGAAGCTGCCGCGCACATGAAAGTCGGTCATTGGTGGTGCACTGATCTGTCCCGCAGCCTCTACTCCAGGGAGATTTTGAATTCGTTGTTGCACGTCGTTGTAGAAATTGCGTACCGCTTCCGGCTTCGTGTTCCACGGCAGCAACACCCGAACCGTCAGCAGGTGTTCCGGCTCAAATCCCAGCGGTTGCTTCATCAAGTTCCACAGCGACTCCGCCAGCAGCGACGCACCCACCAGCAGCACGAGAGACAGACCTACCTGAACCCCCACGAGGACACTGCGCAACCAATTGCCCGATGATCCTCCGAGGCGTGTCCCACCCTGCTTGAGCGCCGAAAGCAGCTGCACCTTCCGTGCCTCCAGCACCGGAACCACTCCGAACACAATTCCAGTTGCCACCGAGATCAGCAGAGCGACCCCAATAACAATCCCGTCCATGTGGATCGTGCCCGGCTGACCCAGAGTTCCCGGCAGGCTGGTAGCGGCGATGCGAGTCAGCACAAATGCCAGGACGATTCCCGTGACGCCGCCCGCCAACGCAAGGAGCACACTCTCCACAAAAAGCTGAAAAGCCACGCGCCGTCCCGAGGCCCCCAGCGCCCGCCGCAGCGCAACTTCGCGCTGCCGAGTTGTCGCCCGAGACAAAAGTAGGTTGGCCACATTGATGCAAGCGATCAGAAGCAGCAGCGCCGACGCGATCAGCAAGACCACGAGTGCCGACTGTACCGGACCGTACCGGTCCTCGCGCAGCGTCTCGCTCGTGAACCGCCACGCGCCGTCGCTCGACGGATACTCCCTCCTGAGTTGCTCCCCGATTCGATCCAGATCGGCCTGGGCCTGCGCCACGGTCACGCCCAACCGCAACCTCCCAAATACACTGTAGGCCCGCTCTCCGTCGCCCCGATCATTGCCCCAGCTATCCGGAGTAAGCTGCGCAGCGTGCCAGAGGTCCACGCCTCCCGGCGCAGAAAAACCTTGCGGCATCACGCCGACAATCGTCGCCGTCTGCTGATCCAGCTTCACCTGTTCTCCGATGATGTTCGGGTTGCCTCCGAAAAGCCGCTGCCATCCGGGATAGCTTAACACCACTGTTTGCGGGCCATGGGGCACGTCGTCTCTCGCATCGAATACCCGTCCCAGCATCGGCGCTGTGTCGAAGACTCCCCAGAATCCTGCATTCGCTCCAGCTCCCCTCACATAGGTAGGCAACTTCTTTCCTGCAATCAGGGTGCTCTCGTCGAAGTAAAAGATCGCCAGACTGGAGAAGCTCCGGTTTCGCGCTTCAATGTCATAGAACCGCGGACCCGTCATCAGCCCCCCAGCCGACCGCCCGGCAATCCGTGTGTCGTGAATCGCGACAATTCTCTCCGACTGCGGATAAGGCAAGTTCCTGAGCAGCGTCGAGTACACCACGGTGAACATCGTTGTCGTCGCCGCAATCCCCAGTGCCATCGTCAACACTATGACGAGCGTGAATCCTGGCGAACGCCTCATCTGCCGCAGCGAAAATCGCGTGTCCTGCACCAGACATTCCAGCAAGGGGAACCCCTCCTCTGCGTGGTACTGCTCTCGAATCGCCTCCTGGGCGCCAAGCTTCATCCGCGCATGCCGCCGCGCCCCTTCCTCGCTCATTCCGGCTTGTATATTGGCTTCCGCCTCGCGCGCCACGTAGTCTTCGAACTCTTCACGCAGCCTTTGATCGCCGCGCCGGCCAGTGACAAGATTGCGCATACGGATCAGGAATCGATTGAGAGTCTTCATGCCAGATCCTCGGCTTTCACTTCAAAGAACCGTGTGATGATCGCCGTGGTTTGCTCCCAATCGCGCTTCTCGGCTTCGAGGAGCTTGTGCCCCGCGCGCGTCAGACGATAAAAGCGGGCGCGGCGGTTGTTCTCAGAAGATCCCCAATCCGACTCAACCGCACCCTCCTGTTCCAGCCTCAGCAGTACCGGGTAGAGAGTGCCCTGATTAACGAAGAGCTTGTCGCCGCTGATCTGCTCGATCCGCCGGGCAATGCCGTACCCGTGCTGGGGTCCGAGCACGTCAAGCGTTTTCAGCACCATCAGGGCCAGCGTCCCCGATTGCACATCCTTCTTGGTCTTCATGAACGTTTGGCCTCACCACATCTGACATTTTGGCTACCAACAGGAGAATGACACATTCCCATTGGGGAAACAACAGGAGCTGAGTGCAGGCCGACTCGCTCATCCAGCGCGTTGGCGCTCCGCGAATCGACTGTAGGACGACACTGAAGGTCTTCGTGGCGCCAGTCCTGACAAGTCGGTTTATCACCAGCGACCGCCAAATGAGAAAGAGGATTGCTCGAGAAATAAGATCTAACCCTGGCACATGCAACGAAACAAGGACAGGATAATGGAGTCAACTCCTGTCATCGGTCCCTGCCTAACACTGCGGGGGATCTTCCGCGTCTTAACCAGAAATTGATCATCAGAGAGTCTTCGTGGTTCTCCACGAAATGACTCCACCCCGCAGGCACATAGAGCAGGTCGCCGGCACGCTGCGTGATGGAGATCGGTGTAGCCTTCGAGAACTCCGGGAAGCGCATTGCATCCGGAGACTTTGCGTTAACCATGCTGACCCCGAATTCTGGAAGTGCCTTCGGGTTCGGATGAATCATGTATAGATAAGGAAAATCGGCTGGCGGATAGAGGAGCCATTCTTTGGCACCGAAGTATGCGAACGAGAAGTTGTCCGGGATGTCCTTGTGCAGGGCAGTCACCGTTCCCTCCTTACCCATCCACATCCGTGGCGCATTGAAGAAATACTCAGGGTAGAACATCGGAAAAGGGACCCCGAGATCGCGCGCCATCTCGACGGGTATCACGGTGCCGGCGGCATAGGCCGTCCCGGCATCGTTTACCTGCATGAAGTGTTCCCCAATGAAATTTCTTAGGGGCATCTCTTCTTCGCGGCGATTCAGGTAGCTACCCGGATCTGCCATATTGCCGAAACGGACGTTTACGGTCTGATCGCCGTAGGCCCCTTGCAGCAGACCCAGGATCTCTGCTTCAGCGAACGTTGGCGAACCCAGCCGCAATAGAAAAGGCATCGACCGCGCTGCATACTCCTTCGAAAACGCCTCGTCACTCAGAGAATCAAGAACGTCCAGGGCGGCGAGGCGAGGCATCTCACAGGTAGCCTCACATATCTGGGGAAACCAAACAACAGGACTGTCCATCTTCGACTCCTACACATTTTGAGAATAGATCATGGACGACTCCAGCTCGGTCTAAAACAGAATACTCAGTACGGGAAGTCGCTAGAAGTCGACTCATCGCCACCAATCCCGTCCTCAGTTGGCGACAATAGGCCAACGCACGTTTCCAGAAACTCGAAATGTGCATTGGCGATTTAGCGTAAATCAAGGGAGACCCGGGATCGGATCACATGTTCTTGGCGCGTCTATGCGGATGGACAGAACAAATTAGACGACGATCATCCCGATGTCTAACACGCTATTCGAGACCTGAGGGATTAATTCCAACAGGCCCGTGCTCTTGGAGATAGAAGTGAACAACGAAGAATTCGCTACGCAACTTTATAGCTTTTTCGATCCATCTATCGTTATGGAATCAGTGCGTCGCTCTGCCGACGAGCGGAAGAGAGCGCAGTCACAAACCACTGCACTTGAGCGAGTGTCCTAGCAAAGGGCATGCCTCTGACGTAACCTAGATTGCAGCTCCAAGTCTCAGTGGGAGCAATAACAACTCGGAGCCCAGTGGACTACCTCGATACGATTCTGAGACGGTATACGCATCTGCCTGCACTTCTTCACATGGTGCAGCATTCGTGTCTCACTTTCCTTTCTCCGGAAACGTGGGATGACCGGCAGGACGCGTTCTTCATCCAGCAATACCAATCGGTCCAGGAGATTAGGACTGTACTCGCAGTGTGCCTTTCTGAGGCGCCAGAAACATATCATCATTGGTATACCTTCGCGCATGGACCGAGTGGCGTCAGTATCGCCTTCAAACGCGAACGACTGCTGACGGCGCTGAACGCTAACCCAGATATCCGCCACGGCCGGGTCGAGTACGTCAAGATAAATGATCTCGGAAAGCATGTTCATGGCGCAAGCCAGATGCCTTTCCTTAAGCGGTTTCCTTTCTCTCCTGAATGTGAGTACCGGTTGTTGTACGAACGCCAGCTCGAGGAAGTGACAGTCTTCGAACAAAAGATTTCCCTCGACTGCATCGACCGAATCTATCTCAGTCCGTGGATGCCCAACTCGGTCGCCACCTCAGTCAAAACGTTCCTGAAAGCATCGTCACTGTTCAAAGACTTAAGGTGACTCATTCGACCTTGATTAGCAATGAGACTTGGATGAATCACGCTCGGAAGATGAGTGAGGCCGACGGAGAACCATGATCCGGACTTTTGCTGACCTGTTGCAGAAACTGATTGCGCAGGAGTCTGCGGAAATAGAGAAAGCTGGAATTCCGCATGCTCCTACGATAGGACTTCTGTATGAAGGGCTCACGTCTGAGCTCCTAAGTAGGCTGCTCCCAGATGGACTCGACCTCACGATGGCGTCTGGTTCATTCAAAGCAGCTCCGGAGAAATGAGCGGCCAGATCGACTGCATGCTGGTCTCTGGAACTGGAACACGTCTACCTCACACAGACCTATTCACTTGGCAAGTGAGGGACGTGATAGCTGTTTTCGAGGTCAAAAAGAACCTGTTTTCTGCCGAGTTGGCGGGTTCGCACGTCCACTTGCGAAAGGTCCTGGACTTGCATTGGGACGACTTCGTACGAGCACCACACGGGAAGGTAAACGTAGAGTCGGCCGAGCATGCCTTCAAGATGATTGTGGGCTTTCCACCGCCGCCTCGGGAACAGCTTCCGACGTTACCTTTCGACATCGAGATGATCTACCGCGCTTTGACGGTAGAACTTGTGTCTCCCATCCGAGTGGCCCTTAGTTATTCCGGATTTCGGTCCGAGAAGCCGTTACGCGATGGCTTCATCGGGTTTCTTAAAAAAAATATAGGTAAAGCCGGTATGAGCCCGGTCATGCTTCCGAGTTTGATCGTGTCCGGCCAGTACAGCCTACTCAAGATGAATGGCCAGCCCTACTCCGGCAGGCAGTATGAGACCTGGTGGCCAATCTTTGCGTCCTCGCACGAGAACCCGTTGATCTTCGTATTGGAGATCATTTGGACGCGATTGTCGGAACGTACCGAAATGCCGGAATGGTTCGACCAAGATTTGGGAATCGAGAAGCTTGCGCTGCTCCTCGGTTGCCGCGCAGTTCAGCAGGATGGAAAATCGGGCTGGCAGTACGACGTTACGGAATTCACCGAGACACAATTGCGCGAGCCGGGCGAACAGCATACGTGGGAGCCGCATTTCCTCACTGTCTTTCAGCACACTGTGGTGGCTCACCTCTGTCGACACGACAGTGTTGGCCTATCCGAGTCATTGCTCCACAACCTCTCTCAACAAGAACAGGAAGAGCTAGAGGAGCTGTTTGAGGTGAGGCTTGTCGGATATGAAGCGGACAGGATTGTCTTGCTGACCAGAAGTTGTCGTTGCGCAATACTTCCTGATGGTCGGTTCGCTGCAGCAGACGACAGCAGCGGAAGATTTAGCGCGTGGGTCGAACGTTATCTTGATGACAGGAAACGACGATAGACTTGCTGGGCAAATGCAAAGTGGATAAAGCGCGTAAATATGGCAATAAGAGGTTTGTGGTGCTCGCGACTGGGCCCTGCAGCGCTATGCAAACGGCTCACATTTGGACTCAAAAGACTCCGCATCTCTGGGTATCTGCACGGAGGAGCTTGAGTCTATGAGACCTCAAAGGGATTGATTGTTGGACAGAATCGACCCTCTCCCTCACGCTTATAGCTCTGCCATCAGGGGGAGTGCTTAGTCAGGAATGCAATCCACCCCATACAAAGTCCGGCTGGAACAGTAGACCGTTTGATGGCACTGGTAGACGCAACGCTGGTTGTAGAGAGCCAGCATCGGTAAATCGTTGGTGAGATGACGAACGGAGACGTTCTTCTTGCGCTTCAGGAACAGCTCCATGATGTCCGGGCGTATCCCCTCTCGTGCAGATGTCGCGACATTGATAAAAACGTACGAGATGAATGCGTCCGCAGAGAGATTGAAGGAAAACGACAGATGTTCGGACTCGGAAGCTGGCATGGAATAGCCTCGGTCGGATAACAAACAACGTTTGTCCAGGTGTTCGCCCGAGTACTGGTGGACATAGACGCCGACTTCGTTCGAAGGGTCTTCGTAAAGACCCTTCACGATCCCTTCGAGAAGCAGTGGCTCATCCGGTCCCAACTCGACCAGCAATAGAAAAAGTGCCGCCAGCCAGTTCCTGTATTCGAGAGGGGTGATCCCGAGCTGGGCGCACAGAAATTCCTGTTGAGGCTTCTTTCCGTCAAGGACCGCGCGAAACTGGCGGAGGACTTCGGGATCGGTGGGGACGTAATTGAAGATTGGTGTAATCGAGTTCAACACCTTCTTCACCGAATATGGATTGCGCAGGAAGTTGACGAACTTCGCGACGAAGAGATCAAGGATCTCTGCCTTGATGTCGGTCTCGCCAGCTTGAAGCTTTCTCAGCAATTCAAGGGTGTGTCGCTGGATTCGCGATTCGTACTTTCCGAAAAGTGCCTCGAGGTTGAATCGGTTACCGTCGCGCTCGATCACATCGAAGCTGAACAAATCGCGCAAGACAAGCGTGCTGGCAATCGCTCGCCCGCGATCAGAATCAAGGGAAACTTTGAATGCTTCACGGTCGGTGACGGAGAAGGAGAATATCCGCAGATTTTCGTCATCCGCCGCTGGATTTGCCGCGTTGAGGGATTGTTCCGCTCGAGACACGAAGTGCTGCTGCGCAGTCATATTTGCCTGGCTCATCGCACCCACCAAAGCATTGCTATCTCAGGATGGAGAAGAGTTTGATTGCTCGAACCCTACCGCGCTCGACGAAGTGTCCTCTATTCGGCAGTCTCTTTAGCCTGACGAAAGGCAGCTCTTGATACCCGCTCGGCACGAGCGGTGCCCTCGTTGGCTTCGGAGACAGCGGCGACCAGGGCGTGTCCTGCCACCGCCTTGCGAAGAACGACCTCAAGAACACCATTTTGGACAGCCACGTGGGCGATCTTAGGAGCAACCACCCCAGTGAGCGGGTAGGCTCTGACAAAGCGTCCGCGTTGCCGTTCGATCATGAACGGGGTCGAGCCATGGCGCACCTGCATGGCAGGCCGCTCCCCACGGACGACGAGATCGTTCTGTTCGATGCTCACGTCCAGGTCCTCTTCGGACAGCCCCGGAACATCTACCTGAAAGACCAACTCACGCTCTTCTTCGTAGATGTCGCTGGGAAGCGTCATCACTGCGGCGGGGGCGATCTCCGCCTCGGACGCTTCCAGCACCTGCGCAGGTTCCTCGGCGTCCTCTTCAAAACGAGAGGCCAGTTCGAAGCTCAGCTCTGCTAGGTATTTCGTCCCAGCTTGCGTCAAAGTAAAACGCCTCCGGGGACGGCCACGCAGCGACTGCACTTCTTCGAAATCGAGGAACTCTTCGTTGACGCCGCGAAGTTTGCTGACGAAGGAATAGACCGTATTCTTCAGGGCACCGGTCAAGTCCTCCAGCTCCGAAACGGTAAAGGTGCGCAGCCGCAAGGCCGCCCGCGTCAGTTGGTAGTTCTGGCCGTAGTTTGGGTGCGTTACATTCATCGCGTCACTCTCACTGCATATAAGATGCGCTTTTTCCTTGCTATATAGCAAGGAAAAACAAGTGTATACGCTGCAATCACTTAGATGAGGCTCCTGTGGAAGTCTTGGAGCATGGGCCATGCGGCAGGCTCCAGCATCAGGGCGGCTCGCAACTCCGCGGAGTTCAGGAGCAGAAGACGTTTGAAGAATAGGTCCACGGTGTCGGCGTTCTGCCGGCAGTCGGAGCATTCGAGGATCGCTCCGGTGATGTCCCAAAAGATCTCGGGCGACGAAAAATAGATCCGCTCGGCGAGCTTGTCGATCTTCCAGGGACCGAAGAACGCCTGGTTCTTGGGATCGAAGTGCATGTTGAGCTCGCGCCGAAACTTCTCCCAGAGGAACTCCTGCACATGCTTGCTCGACCGGTCCCCAGAATGGTTTACGAACTCCCAGTAGAGCGCCGCGGAAAGCCATATCTCGCGGACGTTCTTCGAGAGGTAAAGGTTACGCGGGAGCATGTGGGACAGATACTCGTGTTCGAAAAGCATCTCCAGAATCAAAGCGGCGTAGAGCGCCCGTTCAACTAGCTGCAGACTCCAGCCGATCTCGTTCTCGATCAGGCTGGATGAGGCGCAGTAGTCGTCGCCCTTGGCATCGTAGTGGACGCGAATCCGGTACTCTACCGCGTTCGCGAGGTCTGTCAGCCCGCGGCGGTTCCCCAGAGCGCGGATCCAATCGACAGCCGCTTTGCGGCTCTCTTCAAGTCTGGATTCGCCTCCGGTCGATCCTGCGACCCGGAGCTTGAGCCGCTCCGTAATTGAACTAAGCACCTGTATGGCGGCTGGAGTCAGATTGGCCACGCCGAGGTCATTGAGAACGCGGTCCCAGATCGAGATCGCGTCTGCGATTGATTTGACCTTCGGAGTCTGGGTTGCCAGTGCCTCGGCGGCTGCAGTGACTACGCTATTCCAGTTCGATGGAGCGACGTCATAGAGGTCTGCGAGCGAAGGCGCCATTGCGTCGGCCAGCACAAGTAGCACATCGAACTGAGCCCGAACGATGGGAGCACGGAAGACGGATTCGAAGACGATGGACGAAGTTGAAGACAAGCCCGGGTCACCTCAGGAAAATGGCTTGGCTTACTTCGATTGCGGAGTTTCGGGTTCGGGTTCTGGCTTGGGTTCGGGCTCAGGCTTCTCTGACACCACTTTGAACTTTGAGGGCAGCAAATTTCGGCTAAGGAGCTGAGGCTCAAGAACCTTCTCGTAGAAAGACTTGCCTGCTGCCGTAAGAACTCCGGTTCCGACGATGATGCCAGCACCCTTGAGCGCGTGCAGCACATAGAGAGCGACCACGATCTCGCCTGCGCCGAAAAAGCCGCCTTCCAGCTCTGCCTTTGTCTCGATCCCCGGCTGCTCGCCCGCGTCAGCGAGGGCGGCCTGCATCGCTTCGTCGAACGACCGTTGCACGGCGTCTTCGTCGACGCTGGGATCGACATTCTTCAGATGAAACTCAAACTTTGTGCCGTTGATTTCGCTCATGCCACCGCTCCGAACTCCGAAATTCAGGTTGAGTCAGTAGTGTAGCTCGCCGTCATCAACATCCGGTCACTTAGGAGAAGCTATGTTTCATATCTACACCGATGGATCGGCGATCGGGAATCCCGGGCCTAGAGGCGGGGATCCGTGATTATTCGAGGCGACGACAGAAGGGATATCTCCGGCGCGACCCCTGCAGTCCCCGCCTACGCAACGCTGTCTTCCACTGGGCGACAAGCAGCCTTTGCTGCGACAGCAGGAGCCGAAGACAGTACGACGCATTGCGAGCAGCAGGCCACCTTCACGCACGAGCACTGCGCGGCTTGGCGGACAGACTACTAGGCGTTCTGATCGCTTTACTGAAAACGCAGAAGATCTTTGATCGAACGCGACGAGACGGCATCTTTGCTTAAGGAACACCCGGTCGTCATTTCGGCATAAGGGCGAGTGCATCGCCGATTTGTCACCAAGCCGGGAACACTTCTGACGGGGCGGGCATTTATGAGGCCTGATGGTGTCCGCCGCTAAACAAGGAGCTCTCAGGCGTGTTATTAGCTTCTACTGCCGCGATGGGTTTCTGTAATTCGCTTGATGGAGTGGGTCCGACATGCATCATGATGAAGAACCGTTCCGGGTCCATCAAGAAGGCCTGGGTGCTGACAATATCTCAGCGTAGTAGCCGCTCGCTAGTGTTGAGCGATAGGTGACGCGCCGTCGAGGTGAGTCTTGATGGCTGCATCGATGATGTCGGCTTGTTCTTTTAGGCCTTCCGCACGAAACCACTCTGCAGCGTTCTGGCCTCGTTTGTTACGCAGGGTAGGGTCGGCACCCGCTTTGAGCATGGCTTGCAGGACTGGAACATAAACGTTAGTCATCAATGGGATCATACCGTTCCGGTCCATAGCGTTCGGGTTTGCGCCGCCAGCTACAAGCACGGGCACAAGCGACGGCTCCGAAAGGAGCTGGAAGAGAGAGGGGTCCCGGTCAGTCCGTTCATTGGGATCAACCCCTGCGTGTAGGAGAGTCTGCAAGATGGTTCGCTTGTCATCTGGATTGTTGGACTGGGTGGAAGAAATGGCGACGGCGACGAGGTTACGACCATCGTTGTGGGCGGAGTCGAGTGGAGCCTTGGCTTCGAGAAGGCGATACACGACAGCTGGGGAGCCGCCTTGGATTGCGGCGAGAAGTGGCGAGCCCTGCGCGAGGTACATGCTATCCGCACTGTATACGTGCGATGCCGCGATCACACTCGCGCCGCGCTTGAGCCAAAACTCGGTTAGCTGTAGATTGCCACCTTGCGCTGCGGCCATGAGGCATTGGCTCAAGGCGGATTGCGGGATTGGGCGGTCTTTCGGCACGCTTGCCATCATCTGCAGCACGGTGCTGCTGTCTGCTGTGGCACTTGCGGTGCAGGCGGGCGAAGGAATCTTGGGATCCCTGGAGAAAACCGGTGCGTGTGCGGTACCAAAAGCGGCGAGCACGTCCTGGTTCTTATGTTGCAGAGCGCTGTTGTAGAGCCGCATATTGTCCGGTGTGGAGGCGGCGAAGTCCCAGTGCTCGGCGCGAAGAGATGGGAGCAGTTCCGCATTGCCGGCGATCCACTTATCTGTACCGGCGATGCGGTCGACCGTATCTTCTAGATCGCGGATGCTTGTGGGCATGCCGACAATGATGCCGATGTAGTCAACAATCTGTTTATGCAGCCCGTTGAGGTCGACAGAGACCGTGTAGGTGGGATTGTCGGTCCAGCCAGCGCGGTATTCATCGCGCGCGTCAAGGATGCGAGAAGCTCGAACGGCATCAATAAGATTGTCGATGAGTTTGGGTTGGAGCGTGGCATGGTGTGTGCCAGGAACGGCGACAGCGTAGGAGCCGCCGTCCCACTGCACCTCTCCAGTCCCGGAGATTGAAACCTTGTAGCCCGGGCATGATCCGTAACAGACAGTGCGCTGAAGTGCGATGCGGAAGGTGGTGCGATCAATGGGTTGCGGAAACGGTGTGGAGCGGTCTGACCATCTTTCCGGGGGAGCGATCTGCACGGAGTCTGTGAAGTGCGCACGGACGATAGCGCCGTCTTTGTCGTGGATCGGTTCAAAGGCGCGATGCATCTCGATTTCTTGCGCCTGCGCGTAGAAGCGCTCCGGGCCGCGGATGGGCTTTGCGGAATCGATACGCCCATTAGGGTTGACTATGACACTGAGTTCAACTGAAAGAAAATTGTTTTCGATGCGGTCGCGTGAATGCATGGCGCGCTGGATGGCAGTCAGGCTAGCGGGAAGCGGATCGTCGGTGGCGCGGATAAGTTCGCGCGGGCCGATGGGATGAGGTCGCGATTGCGTTCCGTCAAGCTCGAGGGCGGCTGGTGGAGTGACCGCAGTCTGAGCGGCTGTCGAAAGAGTGCAGAGGATCACGAATAACCCAAGGATTGGGATGCGCATTTGAGGCTCCCTTGATCGTTGGACGCAGTGCTCGACAGATTCGTCTCGCCGTCGCGAGTGAAAGTTAAATCAGTCATGAAGCTGGCCGTTCTCTGCCTGCCCAGCGCTGTAGCGTAGATGATCCAAGCCGAGTCGCGCCATGACCTAGTGCGCCGTGAAACGGATTTTATCAAATGCTGGAGATTCAACATAGGTCGCATTCTCGAAAGCGATCCGCCCGGCATTCTCAGCTGACGAGAACGGACGGACGCTTGGTGAAGTAGTAGCTGCTGCCTGCCTTTCTTATCTGATTTCGTCGCCGTGGTCGTGGGAATGTGGGAGACGCGAGCTTCATCAGCGTCTTCCAAGCGGCTGTGCGAAGGGTGGGAAACGGCTTCATCCGTTTCCCATGCTTTGCATAGCTGCGCCATTTCCATGACCAATTTGCTTGCGTGAAGCGTGGGGAGTCCCCAGAACAGACAACAGCGACAACGAAGAGCAATCCTGCGCTGTCGCGCCAAGCGAGGTAACCAGACCTGCTGAGGGACTCCGTCCCTGGCGCGCGCAAGCTGATGGAAAACGCTCCGTGCAGCTCCAGGTATTCGCTTCCTACGGCCTTCGGCTGGCCTTCGAGGCCACGTTTCCGCACAGCCTGCACTTGCCGCCCCTGCTGGCGTGGGCCAGGGCCAAGGCGTGTTTGTGAGCAAACACAGCACAGCCATTCAAAGCGGAGGAACCACCCACATGAGCAGCATCGCCACCACGAACGAAACCAGCACCATCGCCACCATGCCCACCACCCCCAAGCCACAGACCTCGAAAGAAGTCATTGCCGCCAACGTTCAGCTTCTCATCGAGCAGTTGGAGGCAGGACACTCCGAAGGACTCACCGCCTACCTGACGGCCATGGGTCGATTCCACAATTATTCGTTCGGCAACATCCTCGAGATCGCACGGCAGAAGCCCGACGCAACCCGCGTGGCTGGGCTCTACGCGTGGAACCAGTTAGGCCGCAAGGTCAGCAAAGGTCAGAAGGGCATCCGCATCCTGGCCCCGATGATCGGCAGCAAGCGCAAGAAAGACAAGGAGGCAGACAAGGACATCACCAAGCAGAACACCCCCGTCCTCGTGAGATTCCGCGCCGTGTACGTCTTCGATGTAAGCCAGACCGAAGGCGCAGAGCTTCCCCAGTTCACCGAGCGCACGACGGGCGACGTAGGCGCATACCGTGAACGCCTGATCGACTTCACCATCGCCCAGGGCATCGAGCTCGAGTTCAAAGAATCCATCGCCCCCGCGTTGGGCATGAGCTACGGGGGCAAGATCGCTATCCTCCCCGGACAAGCCCCAGCCGAAGAGTTCAGCACCCTTGTGCACGAACTCGCACACGAGATGTTGCACAAGGCCGAGCGCCGCACCGCAACCACCAAGACCGTACGCGAAACAGAAGCCGAGGCCATCGCCTTCGTTGTCTCGCAGACCATCGGCCTCGACGCTGGACGAGCATCAGCCGACTACATCCACCTGTACCACGGCAACGCCGCACTCCTCACCGAAAGCCTTGAAGTCATCCAGCGAACCTCAGCCCTCATCCTCTCTGCGATTGAGCCGCCCGCAGTGAAGGCAGAGGAAACCACCAACGAAGCAGCGGCAGTCGCGGAGGTGGCGTAATGCAGACCATTCTTCGCATCCTCGAAAAGGCTGGGGGCTGGACTCCCAGCCTCTACCTCAAAATCGAAAACGCTCCCTACATGGCACTCGTCATTGAGGCCATCGAAGACGGCCCGTCCGGACTGCCGACCGTATCGGTCACCCACTACGGCGAACAGCATGGCGACCTTATGCGCGACCCGGAGATGTGTTTCGAGCTCCGCGATGGCGAACTTGATCCCTTCTACTACTTATGTTGAGCTCAACATAATTAGTACTGTGTGAAGCGCCGGATTATGTGAAGCGGAGTCTCATCAGATGGCTCAGACGCAGTGTTCATGCGGCTCTTGTGTTTGCACTGCTCAACATAGTTCGGGACTCTTCTCGTACCGACATCCGGTCGGCACGAGGAGACTATGGACCAGTTATCGAAGAAGGGGCTATCGCTCGCGGAGTGTGTAGCCAGGTATGACCTGTACGCGCGAGAGGTACGCTGTCTCGCAGCATCGACACGTGAGATTCAACGCCGCATCTTGCGGCGACTTTGCAGCTTTTGCTTTGGC
This sequence comes from Granulicella arctica, assembly GCF_025685605.1. Taxonomy (NCBI): domain Bacteria; kingdom Pseudomonadati; phylum Acidobacteriota; class Terriglobia; order Terriglobales; family Acidobacteriaceae; genus Granulicella; species Granulicella arctica. Next base: position 82,272 of record NZ_JAGTUT010000004.1, on the reverse strand, counting down.
GATGGACCGATTGCATGGGATGCCATTTGCTTCACCGACATCGTTCGATTTCTTACAGCTGAGTTCGAGCGCTATCCCAACCGGGGCACGCAACGCGCTTCGCTGACGAGCATGCGCACGATTCTGCGGTATCTCGCAGAGAACAACATGGTGCCGATGGGATGGGACGAAGCTCTTCCTAGGACTGCGACGAAGCGTCACGCGCATCTTCCGCGACAGCTTTCGAGGGAGCAGATACGTGCTCTATTCAAGGCATCGAAGGGCAACAGGTGGATAGCGCGCCGAGATCGTGCGTTGCTGTTGCTGTTACTGCGGCTCGGTCTGCGCTGCGAAGAAGTTGCTCATCTCAAGTGGCAGGATATCGACTGGCAAGCAGGCTCTATAAGGATATGCAGCCAGAAGAGCCGACGCGAGCGGATACTTCCGCTGCCGGAAGATGTGGGCAAGGCGCTTGTCGCCTACCTTCGAACCTTCTCCAGTGTCCCGCTCTGGATTTTTGATTCCAGTCGTTCAACCTACCCTGATGAGATGAGACGCCTGCATATCAAGGCGATCTCGAAGTACCTCTTCAAGCGAGCGGGTGTCGTTGGAGGCTCTGCGCACTCACTCCGCCATACCATCGCCACCACCATGGTGAACCGTGGAGCGTCTTTTAAGGATGTATCAGACCTGCTCGGCCATCGCCGCCTTTCGACGACGTTGATCTACGCCAAGCTCGACATGAAGGCACTCGCTCAAGTTGCCCTACCGTGGCCGGGAGGTGAGCGATGACCTTCGAAGCCCTGTCCCAGCACCTCGAAGCATTCCTCGCGCTGAAGCGGGCTCGCGCCAAGCGTAGCCCCTATTTTGAAGGCGACCAGCGTAGACGCCTCCGATATGAAGAGGCGCTGCTCCGCAGCTTTCTTGAACGATGGCGACAGCACGGATACCCCTGGCCGATTCGCGCAGAGTTTGCGATGGATTGGGTGATGGACGGCTCCATGCTGAACCGACCCTATCGCGATGAACATCGTCTGCTTGCCATACGTGCGTTCCTGCTACAGGTTCGTACTTTCGAAGAGCAGACGGGCATTCCCCAGATCCAGTTCCGGAGGCGGTACAAGCGGCGTGCGTCCTACATCTTCTCTGACCGGGAGATTCAACAGCTTATGGAAGCAGCCGCGCGGAACCGGCTCAGGTTCCGTGCGGCGACGGTCAGCACACTCATTGGCCTGCTAGCCAGCACAGGTATTCGCATCGGGGAGGCTCTGCGCCTGACGATGGCCGATGTGAGGCTCGATGCGAAGCCTTCACATCTGTATCTCCATGAGACGAAGTTTGGCAAGTCGCGCAACGTCGTGCTCCACACCTCGACCGTGGAGCACCTGCGGCACTATATCGACGAGCGAGCAACAGCGTTGCGGGGCCGCAGCGCTGAACCATTCTTCACCAACACGATTTGCCGACCACTGATCTATAACCCGCTCCGGTACACCTTTCGTCAGTTGCTGAAGCAGGTTGGCATTGCTCCGCCCGCGAACCAACGTAGGCCCACACTGCACTGCTTCAGACATACCTTTGCGGTGAAGCGATTGACACTCTGGCAGCACGAGGGTACCGACATCCGGACGCAGCTTCCATGGCTCTCCGTCTACCTCGGCCACCAAGGACCGGAGAGCACCTATTGGTATCTGAGCGCTACGCCGGATCTTCTTCGGGATGCCGGTGCATCGTTTGATCCAGAACAGATGCCTGAAGGAGGTCGCCGATGATCCTTGCTGGCCCTCTTCTCCAGCAGTATTTCACCAACTACCTCATCGCTCAGCGACGGCTCAGCCTGCAGACGCTCGCAAGCTATCGCGATACATTCCGTCTGCTGTTGCAGTTCGTACAGTCGGAACTGAAGATCGAGCCTGCGCAACTCGCCATCGAACAGCTTGATGCCGAGATCATTCTGCGCTTTCTGGATAACCTGGAGCTACAGCGCAAGAACTCCGTTGTGTCCCGCAACCTGCGACTCACAGCCATACGCTCGTTCTTTCGCATGGTGGCTCTGCATCACCCAGAGTGCGTTGGAACAGCCACCCGCGTGCTCGCCATCCCGATGAAGCGAACAGATACGCGGCTTCTGGAGTATGTCTCCCGCACAGAGATGGACGCCATCCTCAACAGCATCGATCGCAAGCATTGGTGCGGACGGCGCGACTATGCCTTGCTGCTGACCATGTACAACTCCGGCGCACGCGTCTCTGAACTGTGTGCTCTACGCATAGATCAGATCGGCAGCGGCAAGAACAGCTACGTCCATCTGCACGGCAAGGGCCGCAAGGAACGTGCTATCCCATTGTGGCCTTCCACCGCACGTATATTACGAGACTGGCTTCGAGAGAACACCGGCAGTATGGCCTTTCCGGGAGTTCGAGGCGAACCGCTCAGCCGCTTCGCAGTTCGTCTTCTGTTGCAGAAGGCCGTTGCCACTGCGTCATCCAGCTGTTCCAGTCTGCGGAAGAAGCGCATCTCTCCACACACGATCAGACATGGAACCGCTATGGCGTTGCTTGATGCAGGAGTGGACATCTCCGTTATCGCGCTCTGGCTCGGACACGAGAGCATCGAGACCACCAACGGCTATTTACATACAAGCATCGCCCTGAAGGAAAAGGCCCTCGCCAAGGTCACACCATCGGGCTCTACGTTTAAGCGCTTCCAACCCAACGACAGCCTGCTCACGTTCCTCGCATCGCTCTAACTATGTGCAATCGGGACGCTGATCTCCCGCGTCCCGACTGCATTCTTCCGCTCCACTTCACATAATCCGGCGTTTCACACAGTACTACCGCAACGACTATGTCGGCGTGGAGCAGTGGAGCCGGAACATCGTACGCGGCCACTACGTGCAGCTTGCCAACCTTCACGCCCAACACCAGCGATTCGCCAAAGTCTGGGACAACAACCTCCGCTGCCAAGGCTTCGCCGAAGCGTATGACCCCAACCAGCCTGTACGCGGATAGTCCGAGCTTCCCTTCACGGAGCGGACGAACGCTATCCGCTCCCAACCTTCAGCCCTAACCCCAGCTCAAGGAGAGCCCAAATGCATAACAGCAGCGAATTCCAGTACATCGCCGTCGACACGATCCACGAGTCCGCCACCAACCCCCGCCGCACGTTCGATGAAGCCAAGCTGCAGGAGCTTGCCGAGAGCATCCGTACCAATGGACTGATTCAGCCCGTCACCGTGCGGCCCAACGCGGAAGGCTTCGAGATCGTGGCAGGAGCGAGGCGTTTCCGCGCCGCACAGCTTGCGGAACTCTTCTCTCTTCCCGCCCGCATCGTCGACCTTAGCGATGACGAAACCGTTCTTTGGCAGTTAGTCGAAAACTCGCAGCGCGTCGACGTACACCCGTACGAAGAGGCGCAGGGTTTCCAACGTTTGCTCGATATGCCCGGGTACGACGTGGCCACACTCGTAGACAAATCCGGCAAGAGCTCCGCACACGTCTATGCGCGCCTGTCTCTTCTGCAACTCATCCCGTCCATCGCCGAGGCCTTCAGCGCCGAACGCATCACCGCCAGCCATGCCAACCTGCTTGCCCGACTTCCGCAGGAGACACAGGCCGAAGCATTCGAGCAGTGCTGGCGCAAGGACTGGCAGGACAAAGAGCCGCACCTGCTCCCCGCCAAACACCTATCCGCATGGATACAGGACAACCTCTACCTCGCCCTTGCCGATGCACCGTTCGACAAGGAAGACCCCACCCTCCACCCCGCCGCAGGAGCTTGCGTTACCTGCCCCCGCCGCAGCGGATACAACACGTCCCTGTTTGCCGACGTGCAGGGCGACCAGTGTCTTGATGGACCTTGCTACCAGACCAAGGTCAATGCCCACATCGACCGCGAAATTGCGGCCCGTCCCGAGCTGGTCCAGATCGAGAACGGAAACCTAGCCCGAAGGAGAAGCGTCCCGGAGCCGTGCAGCGCGGGCACTTCCGCGAGATCGAGCAGACCGAGAACCCCGACGCCGAACAGGTTCCAGCCTGCGAAGCCGCCAAGCCCGCCATCATCGTCTACGGCAAGCGCGTAGGCACCACTCTCACCGTATGCACCGACAACAACTGCCCCGTCCATGACCCACGCGCAGCCGCACGTCTGGCGCAACAGGAGCAGGAAAACCCCACTCCCGTCATGACTCCCGCAGCCCCGGAGGAAACCGAAGAAGAAGCCGCACAGCGCGAAGCCGCATACGAACAGCGCAGAAAGGAGCACCAGGCCGAGGAGGACCGCAGAGCCGAAGAACGCCGCCAGCAGTTCGAGCGGGAAGAGCAGGATCGTGAGGCCGAGCACGAGCGCAGGGACCAGCTACGTAAGCAGCGGGAGGCGACCTTCGAGCGCATCCTTGAGAACGCGCCCGAAACCTTTACTCCCTCTCAGCTTCGCGTGTTGCTTCGCGCCATCGTCAACCTGGACCCCTACACCTTCGCCGACGACCTAAGCGAGGAGATAGCAGCCGAGAACGACAACCGCAGCGCCGAAGAGGTTCTGCTTTCCACCGTCGACAACACCACCGATGACAAGCTGACACGCTTTGCGCTTCGCCTTGCCCTCTCCGGTCACGTCGGTATCCCGCGCGAAAACGAATTCGACTTCCTCACCGAAGCCGCAGCCGTCTTCGCTCCACCGCAGAAGAAGGCAAAGGCAAAGAAGACCAGGAACACTCCGGTCGCAATGCCCAAGCCCACCACGCAACCCAAAAAGCCAAAGACAGCGAAGAAGCAGATTGCTGCCTGACCACCCACAGCGGGAGTCAGCCCATCGGCTCCCGCGTACGTTTCCAGGAAGAAGGAGGAAGACGATGTTTCAGTTCAGCTACAAACTCAAAGTCGCCGAGCGCGTAAAGGCCACCTGCGTTCGGCATCCCCGCTACAACCCCGAACGGGATGGACGGAACGGCATCAAGGGCGGATGCTCGACCTGCTACTCCCTCTATGACCTGCATCAGGCACGGCTCATGCTCGACTCCGCCCATCGCGAGTTTCTGCGCAAAGCCATTCCCTGGACGCGCAGGGATCAGGCGCAGCGGAAGCCGCTGCCACCCAACCCCAGCGACATGCCGATGTGACGACGAGCAGCAGGAACGGGGGCAGACTTCCCTGCCCTTCTTTCCTGCACGCCCACGCGAGGCGGGCGGCAGGGCCGTTCCCTCCCTGCACCCTCCCCGCGACAAACAACATCCAAGAAAGGCCACGACGATGGACAGCACAGAATCCCTCCTTCGCACCATGCTTTCAGCCATCGAGGCACCGCTCGACGATGCCGGTGTTCTCCATGACCGGAGCCTCCTGCCCGGACGCAACGGACTACCGGGAAGTGCGGTTCTTCGAACCTCCCTCCCTGCTCCAGTACCGCGATAACCCGCCTCATCGATCTCCGTGCGCTCTTTCGCGGAGCTTCGGTACGCAAGAGCAGACAACAACGAAGAGCAGTTCCTGCGCCTGCGCGCAAAGCGGGGTCACCAGGCCTTCCTGAGGGATGAGCGAAGCGGGACACTGTTTACGTTTTAGACCGGGGAGATGGTTTACAAGCCCCTTGCGGAGGAAGTGGCTCTGGTTCAGGGTTATGGCGGGCTAGGCCCGGTCTTAATAAGATATCTCGTCGCCGTCGAAGCGTTGGGAATGTGGGAATCCCGAAGGGATTTCCAAGAGGAGTGGGAAGGGTGGAAAACCGGCTTTATGGTTTTCCATGCTTTCCACTCCTCGGCATTTCCAACGCTTGCTTTCATGGGCGAAGCCCGGGCCGAAATCGCATGTCGTCGACATTGAACTCACCGACTTCCAAAGAGCAGAAATACACTCGGTAGAAGTTCTCCTCTACTTTTTCAAGCGCAATATCTTCACCACGGAAGACCTCGCTGATAAAGACCCTGCTCTTATGCCAACTGATGTCTCCCGCATCGTTCACACGCCGTGTCTGGAAGTGAACTGGGTACTGATGAGCCTTCGTGTACCGTGGCAGGAGCCGCGAGCTCGGGACGTAAATGCTGCCTGGAGTCTCGTTCCCCAAAGCTTCATGAGGACGCTCATGGTTGTAGACGCGAACGAACTCATCGAAGCGCTTCTGCTGCGCATGGAGTGTTTTCGCCGACGGGTTGGTCGTATCCTGCTTGAGCGTGCGGTGCATGCGCTCATGGCGGCCGTTCTGTTGCGGCTTGCCTGGCTGAATGCGCTCATGCACGATCCCAAGCCGCACCCAACTCAGCGACAACCGCGAAAGCCCCATCACACCAAGTCCAGAGAACGGATTTCCGTTGTCCGTGCGAATCCGTTCGGGAACACCGTACTCGCGCATGGCGGCCTCGCAGATCGCAAGGACGTGCGCAGTATCCATGCGAGCCACTGCCTGACAACGGATCAGATAGCGACTGTAGGCATCGGTGATCGTGAAGGGATCACATCGGTTCCCGTCGCCAGTGCGGAACCATCCCTTGAAGTCCATGCACCATAGCTGGTTCGGAGCGGTGACCTCGGCGAAGGGCTCTGAGTACGGGGTCGTTCTACGTCTCTTGCGAACAGGGTTGGTGAGTCCCGCCCGGCGCAGAATCTGACCTACGGTGCTTGCCGCCGGCCACACGACGTTCGGGTTCATCTTCTCCAGACGAGCCTTCAGCTTCCGCGCTCCCCACGATGGAAAGCGCTTGCGCAATGCAAGGATCTCGTTCTCGACCTCCAACGACGTTGCGTGAGCACAGCCGTGGGGCTTGCGTGAAATATCCAGCAAGCCTTCCGGCCCGACTTCGTTATATCTCTTGATCCACTTATATGCGGTTGGGCGAGAGATGCCGTACTCGTGGCACAGGTCCGTAACAGACATCTCTTCCTTCTGATAACTCGATAAGAACTGCAAGCGCTGATCCACAATACGACTCTCTTTCCAAGGCATGAACGTATCTTCTTGCGTTCAACCAATGCTTAAGAGCCCTCAGACCTCCGTATCTGTAAACGATGTCTCCGGTCTTTCGTGTAAACCATGTCCTCGGTACCTACTGGGACTCCGTCCCTGGCGCGCCGCAAGAGGCACCCCAATCTTCCGCGCTGCGCTTGTGCAGACCTCCGCTGCGCTCCGCCCTTTCCGTTCCGGCTGCGCCTCCTCTGCAAGGGTGGGGCACCCCACCTCTTGCACTTGCCGCCCCTGCTGGCGTGGGCCAGGGCCAAGGCGTGTTTGTGAGCAAACACAGCACAGCCATTCAAGACACCAGGGAGAAATCAGATGTTTTCCAACGAAACCGTACAGAGTGGAGCAGAACCGAAGTGCCCGGGTTGTGGGGCGATGCTGTCTCTCGAAGCCCTGCAGTCTGCGGCAGGCTTTTACATCGGCACGCGATGCGACGATTGTGGCCCTTGTTCGCGGGCGTCTGGCTACTACAGGACCCTGGAAGAGGCCCGCGAACATCTTGAGTGAGGGTCCTTCAGCCGCTGGCAGGCTGTCCTGCTTGTCTCTTGTCCACTCTCGAGAGGTAAGTCAGGTCTGTGATGAAAACGCTCAACCAAGCCCCGCAGCAAGTCGGTGAGGAACAGCAAGCCGGATAGAACGGGAGTTGCCCACAGCTCCCGCTTACTGCGGATCTGGTCCGCTTATGCTTCACCCGCGAAGCGGGCGGCAGGGCCGTTCCCTCCCTGCACCCTCCCTCTCTGAAAGACATCTCAAGGACCACAACGATGGACAGGACCGAAGCAACCGTTCGCACTATGCTTTCCGCAATCGAAGCACCGCTCTACGATGTAGGCGTCTTGAGTGACCGAGGAATGCTCCCCGGTCTCGATGGCATCCCTGCTGCCAACGTGCTCGAAAAGCTCTCGCTGCTCAAGTACCGCAACGTCCGCGGCTCTCACATCTATTTCCGCCCTTCCGGCGAACATCGGTACACGGTTCTCGACGATCTCTCCGCGATCTCGCTCGGCAGGCTCGCGGACGACGGCTTCACGCCGAGCGCCGTCGTCGAGACCAGTGCCGGCAACTTCCAGGCATGGCTCAGGCATCCGGCAGTCTTTACGAAGCTGATCGGCACCTTCGCCGCGCAGACTCTCGCCGCTCGCTACGATGCCGATCCGAGTGCAGCGGACTGGCGACGGTTTGGACGGCTTCCCGGCTTTACCAACTGCAAGCCCAAATACAAGAGACCTGATGGGCTATTCCCTTTCGTGCAGTTGCGGAGTCACACCGGCAAGCAGTACCCGATGGCTGAAGCCTTCGTGCAGGAGATCACCAAGCTCTACGAAGTCCGCGAGCAGGAGCGGGAGGCACGACGCCTGCAGGCTTCTCTTTCTCCCCAAAGGGGCCCGAGGGTATCGAACTTGTCTTTGGAGCGCTTCCGCACCTCCAGCAAGTACAACGACCGCCCCGCCGCCGCAGATATCGCCTTCTGTGTCGCCGCTTATGCCAACGGCATGGAGGAGATCCGGATCGAACGTGCCCTCGAAGACGACTATCTCTCCCGCGATCCCAGTCCTTCGAAGCGAGCTTCCTACATCCGGAGAACCATGACGAAAGCGAGAGACTGGGCAAGCCGCTAAACCATTCGGTACTGCATCGCCCTTGTATCTTGCACGATCACCTCTTGGGGAGCTTCGAGATGCCGCGAAACGACACCTAGATAGCCGACCGGCTTGTTCGTCTCTTCGACGATACTTCCGAGCAGACGCGGATCGCGCGCCAACCCTGGGGCCGAAGTCCGCTCCTCTTCCGTTAGCCTGACCTCTGTGATCCGCGCGTGTCGCGCTCAAAGCGCCCACGCCCTTCAGACATACGCTTCCTTTTCCAGAATCCGCTACGCGCCTCTTCGAGGTGCGAACTGCGGCCGGTTTTGGCCGCAAGACAACCAACACTCTTTTTCTTAGCGTCTGCTTATAGTTTTGTTAGCGGAATGGCAACCCTACAATGCAGGCTAAAGACTGCAACCACAATAAGAATCAGATCCATCGATTTCGTTGTTATGTTCAGTCAAACTCTGATTATTATCCATGGTGCACTTACGGGCTCTTTGTTAGTGGTGAATAAAATACTTGGGTTGAGGGCAGGTCAGCAGTCACTGCAACACCGTTGTTGAGTGTGAAATTTACTCTACCTGTCAGCGAACATGAATCGGATGTCTGACTCAAATCCAAATTCTCTGATTTCTCGTTACCCCGGTGATTGATCGCAACAGAGAGCTGTCCGGAAGCATACGTTGACTTCACAGAAACAGCCATAGGCGTCCTTCCTGGGCAAGTTAGTACTGGTTCAGCGAGACTGGACGCCACAGCGGCGATCTTCTCTTGCGTAGGGCCATCTTCTTCAACTGGAAAAAGGAGTGTCCAGTCGAACGAGAAAAATTTTATCCCACTGGATGCCGTTTCGCTGACTGTGGGAATACCATTCGAACTGGAGGGGTCTATAGAGGGCTTTCCGCTAGCAGAAAGACTCACAGTGTCGGCCTTAAACCTTATAGTACCTGCTGCCCCGCCAGTAGAATTTAGCACAGGCATAACCAAATAATAGACAAGATCTTCTCTGCTTGTCGGAGTTACAGGGTTTGTCGAATGGTAAGCAATGTTGAATTTACAAATGGGAGGAGATCCGTCTTTCGGATCCGTAAACGTGGGTGTACCAAGTATTGACAAGGTCCCGTGCGTCGTAGCTGACGGCTCCAGCGACCAAGCCGTGGTACAAAGACTATTCGGGATGCCCACAATAGTCTGGGTGTGAGAGCTGTCGGGATGAAGCCTTTGATCAGTACTAGATGCGTCTAAATGAGCTCGTGCCGCTGAAGTTATACGAGCAGTGAGATCGGACAGAGACGGAAGATCTTCAAAAGCATCGTCTTCGCCTCCCCGACTTGCCTCCCGAACAAGCACTTGGTAATCCTCAACTTGAGCATGAGAACTTTGGTTGAATTGTGCTTGGAGTGAGCCGCTGATGGTCGCCTGAGGAATGCCCACGTTGCCCGTGAGGGTAGCCTTACCGTCGCTGCTAAACGAAGTAGTTATTATTTTGTAGAGAGATAGTCCATTGAATTGGCGCAACAGATAGCGAGGCGTATTATCTGCTATCGCTTCCGGATGGCGCGTATACCAATCGACCAACAAGAGACGACCATAAGTGCGCCAGTCACTATCTGTATTCGAAATATATTGTTGCCACAGTGGTGACATGAAAGTTCCGCTTACGAGCGCTATATGGTAGGTGGAACTGCTCGATAGGTCCGCTTGTATGGCTGCCGAAACGTCGGCGGGCGGGAATGCCCACGTACTATTTCCTTTGATTGAAGCCGCCACAGATGCCGCACATCCATAATCATAGATGGCATTGCTCAGGCCACTCGTAGTTAGCATCGCTGGTGATTCTAAGTAATCTGCGGTGATGTAATTTAGTACATTTGGGCTGTTCACTGCCAGAGATTTTGAGGTGTATACATAAGCAAACGCGCGTCCAACTGAACTGCTCGATACAAGGAGTACATCTTTGTTAAGGGACAATGCAGTCAGAGCAGGAGGTATCGCGGAAACATCTTTATGTTGAACCACATTCTTTGTAAGACTTAGCTTACGCGGGACGGAGCTACCCGTAAGACAAACACCTAGCTGCTTCTCGAATACCCCTTCTAGGTAGGATCCCAAGATGCCAGTGGTAGCGCCATCCGGTAAAAGCGGGAGGGGAGGAGTTGGGTCCTGACTATAACACCGAAGGGAAAGAAGCATAATACAGACGAGCCAGCTTATCGATCGCAAGACGAGTACCTCAAGGCATAAGTCAGTGTTTACGGCACTGTGAATGACAGCAAATTTTGATTTATTCTTTGGCCCGGGTGCAGACAGAGTACGTCTAACAGAGTCAATGCACAAGAGAAATATTGCCAGTGCCCGTGAGTAGTCCGCGCAGTGCCGAAGGCTACGAGGGAGCTAACGGTGGGCGCATGACAAACCGCGCGCTGTTCTACTAAATCATGGCAGGTAGCAACGTTATGTTGGGACATCTAGGATGTGAAACTATCGTGGTTGCTACACAGTGCAAACACTCGGCGCCATCATCGCTTCTGTTATCTCAGTGGACGAAGTGTTGATTTAAGCGATCCGATAGACCGCGTCGAGCGGCCACATGCTGGACAGAATGCTGTTTCAGACTCAGGCACCCCACGCCGCCAACGGCGTGGGGACAAACATCCTCACCCCAAACATACGGGCTCTCGGCTCTTAGTGCTACTCAAGCCGTCCGGAGAGCATCGCTACACCGTGCTCGACGATCTCTCCGCGATCTCGCTCGCGAAGCTCACGGCCGACGGCTTCACTCCGTGCGCCGTCGTCGAGACCAGTGCCGGCAACTTCCAGGCTTGGCTCAAGCACCCGGCGGTTTTTCCAAAGCTGATCGGGACCTTCGCCGCGCAGATGTTGGCGGCTCGCTACAACGCCGATCCAAGCGCAGCGGACTGGCGACGGTTTGGACGGCTTCCGGGCTTTACCAACTGCAAGCCCAAATACAAGAGACCCGATGGGCTCTTCCCTTTCGTGCAGCTGCGGAGTCACACCGGCAAGCAGTACCCGATGGCCGAAGCCTTCGTGCAGGAGATCACAGCGCTCTACGAAGCCCGCGAGCAGGAACGTGAGGCACGACGCCTGCAGGCTTCTCTTTCTCCCCAAAGGGGACCGAGGTTATCGAACTTGTCTTTGGAGCGCTTCCGTACCTCCAGCAAGTACAACGACCGCCCCGCCGCCGCAGACATCGCCTTCTGTGTTGCCGCGTTTGCAAACGGCATGGAAGAAACTCGGATCGAACGTGCCCTTGAGGACGACTATCTCTCCCGCGATCCCAGTCCTTCGAAACGAGCTGCCTACATCCGGAGAACCATGACGAAGGCGAGAGACTGGGCAAGCCGCTAAGCCATCCGGTACTGCGTCGCCCTTGTATCTTCCAGCATTGGCGTAGCTGGGGTCACTCTTCCCTGCCCTGACCAGGCTTCTGCGATCTCCCGTCCATGAGGAACAAACCATCGAACAGGCCGGCTCCCTTCCGGTTTGACCTGTCTGTCTGCGTTCAGCGTGCCGCGCTCAGAACACCCACGCCCTTCGGACGCACGCTCTCCTTCCCGAAACCCGCTTGCGCGCCTCTGCGAGGTGTGGACTCCTGCCCCAAGGCAAGCTTGGGTCCCCTTCCACAGATTCCGTCCAGTCGCCGAGGGAGTGGGTCGCGACGGCACACCCGTTGGGCAAGCATGTACCGCAGACAGCGGCACAAACCAGAAAGAAAACGGAGCCAAACACCATGTTCAACAAAGTCATCCTCATCGGCCGCCTCGGACAGAACGCAGAAGCCAAAACCGCTCAGAACAGCAAAGAGTACGTCACCCTCAGCCTGGCCACCCAGGAGAGCTGGAAGAACGACAGGGGCGACTACGAGAACCGTACCGAATGGCATCGCGTCTATGCCTGGAGCCATCTCTCGAAGTTCGCCAGCACTCTCCAGAAGGGTCAACTCATCACCCTCGAAGGCAAGCTCAAGTATCGCGAGGTCGAAGAAGACGTCGAGGGGGTTACGTTCAAACACCGGATCGCGGAGATCCATGCCATCAGCATGAAGCGGCTCTCGAAGATCGAAGCCGCCGATGATCCTTTGGACGGAGCCGGCGACGAGTAGTCGTCGGCTGGGTGGATGAGCCGAAAGGCTCATCCACTTTCCTAACTTTCGTCCTCGCCTAAATATTGGCAGAATAACAACCCTGATGCTGCGCATTCATCAAAGAATGGGTCTCAAGTCTTTTATTACTCGGATGAGAGAAATCCACCATAAGCACCCGATCCAGCCTAAAGTCTGAGAAGGACGATGCCAGCGGTCAGCAGGTCCATGTGTATCAGGAACTGTTTTATGACGAACACGTATATCTAGAGCTGACGGCATTTCCTTTTGACGCGGCAGTTCCATTGAGTTGTCGGATCAAGGGCCGGGAAGTACTTTAATCCGGCTTTCAGACGAGTGGACGAAGAAGCTTGGTCTACTAGAAGCTCAGCGATTACCTCAGCTGCTCCAGGATATTCGCCAGCCTTAACACGATTCGAGCGGCAGGTGTCCTTCGATCAATGCGTTGCGAATTTGCCTAATAGAACCCTGCAGGGATCATTCACTTAAAAGTTCTGACTAGTGCAAATCGCACCTGTGCAGGTTCTACCGGGTGGAACACGTCGGTGAACGCCGAGTTTGCCGTTGGCGTTATCCGAGAGGAATAGGCGTAGTCGATATCGTGGTCGCGCCGATTTAACAAGTTGAGCCCTTCGCCTGCGATGCGCCACTTGTCATTGAACTGATAGCCAATCTCCCCGTTGAGCAACGCTGTCGCCTGCGATCGGTACACTCCGTCGGAGGTCAGGTCACGCGGGCCAAAGTATCGTAGACGTAAGCTTGCAGTGAAGCCACGATAATCGTGCAGTGTGGCACCTGAAGAAATTACCAAGCCGACCGCTTCGGGTACCCGCCTGCCACCCGGAGTAGCTGGCGCAGCATCTCTGTCGTCGAGAGTTGAGAAGAGGGCCTTTGATTCAGCAAGGTCGAAGTCGAAGGCAATGTGCTTAAGAGGTGTAAAAAAATTGGCTAGCTCGACTCCATAACGATCACTCGATTGTTGAGAAGCGACTGTGTCCCCCGTATCGCCGGATTGTTGCAGCTCAGAGGCACTATGGAGGTACCAAATGGAAACGGTGCTTTGAAGGTGTGGAATGGTTGTCGTACGCAAACCGACTTCACCGCCCTTGGTTGGGATTAGGGCAGGGATCCTTCGAACAACTGTGTTGGGGTAAGGATTGTCCGCTGAGATAGGCTCCACCGTTTGGGTCGCGCCACGCCCGTCGTTGCTATGAAAACTAAACCCGGCCTGTGCATAAAGCTCTGTGTTAGACCATGGACCAAAGATCAAACTCGCCTTAGGGCTGGGCAACATCTTGATTGCGCTTCCAGAGTTGATCGCAGTCACCAGACTGGTCACGGCGAAGTAGTCTACGTCGCCACGGAGAGCAATGACGGAACGAAGCCTCTTTGCCCACTGAATCTTGTTTTCTAGATAGAACCCTGGCTGCGTATCTGTGAAGCGATCCGCTTCCGTAGTTGCCGGCAAGGTGTTGCCGGTGGAGGAATCAGTTTTATCGACCCATAGTCGTTTTTGTGATTGGAAGAGGCCGTTCTTAATCCAGTCGTTGCGGATCTGGAGACCGAAAGTGTTTTCCGTCATGCGGCCAAACCATCGGCTGGAGACTCTGTGACGCGCGTCGATCCCAGCAGCCCAGCGCCTGTCATGCTGCTCGAATTGGTCACCGTGATTGGGATCGGTCAGGAAGTAAGTGAAATCAGAGAACAGGTCCAGATCGTAATAGAACCCGTAGGTGCTGACCTTCGTTTCAGAAGCCGAGTTCTGGCGGTGCCATTCCGCTTGCAGGCTGTAGCGCTGGGATTGACCGCCGTCGGTGGGGTTGAGCGTGCCGAAGAAGCCAGCGAGCGGCACAGCCGTGATAGGAATTTGATCGCTTGAATTCCATCGCCCACGATAGCCGCGGGCCGTAATGCTGCTACCTTCGCCTTCGCCTCCCCGGCTATAGGTAACGAAATCGTTGAACTTGTAGTAGTTGTCCGGATGCGTCCACGGGCCGTCATCGTGATAGGCTTCTGCGCCGTACAGCAGGTTCCCTGAGCCTAGCCGTTGCGATACCCCGAAGACGGCCCGCCCGTAGCCGTACATGCCGCCTTCTACCTGAACGAAATTCCGGGGCAGCATTTTGAAGAATCCCAGATGGGCCGATCCAGCCGAGCTATAGTTGCCGACGTCGGCGTAATACGGTCCTTTCTCGTAATTCACACGCTGAACAAACTCGGGTATGACAGTGTTCATGTCAGCATATCCTTCGCCATGCGCGTGTGAGGGCAGGTTCAAGGGCATGTCGTCAATAAAGACTGCAAAATCCGTACCATGGTCGAGATTGAAGCCACGCAGAAAATACTGGTTTGCCTTACCGCCTCCAGCGTGCTGCGTGATGATGACCCCAGGGACTGCCTCAAGCACTTCGCCAGAACGAAGAATAGGGCGATCCCGGATTTCGCTTGCGCCCACTATCCCCTGAGTCGCGGAAGAAGCTATCCCGGTAAGGTCGTCCTCGCGGCCCTGAACGTCAACGGTTGTATTCACGGCGCCTATTGTGAGAGAGACGCGTAGCTGCGGTTGAATTCCTGGAGTTGTAATGTTGACGACGACCTCTTTGGATTCGAAATCAGGTTTTGTCACAACAAGCCTATAACCACCGATCGGAAGCCCTATGACAACAAAGGATCCGTTCCTATTGGTCTGTGTCGTAATCTTTACAGCGCCATTCGTACTCCGTATCTGCACCGTTGCCCCTGCCAACAAAGTACTAGAGGTATCAAGAACCGTTCCTGATAGCTGAGACAAAGAATGATCGCTATCGGAGACCGAAGTCCGTTCCTGCGCGATGACGAAGATCGGAACTTCAAAGCCCAGAACACAAGCTATCGCTACAAGAAGGATCGTCCGATTGACGCGTAATCCAAATGGCACCTTGAATCCTGTAAGGCCCTTCGTCCACTTCCTATATTTCAGGAAGACGCTGGCGGGTTGGTGAAGCAATGGAAGCAACAACTTAGGTTTGCTCCTTCAGCTCAGATAGCAGAAGTCATAAAGTACTCTGCCGCTTCCAGTAAGGATGAGATTTGTTTCTTCATGTCCATACCCGGTCCACTGCCACTGGAGGCACGACCTCGTTAGTAGCTCTACCGCGGCGTCCACTGCGGGTGACTTGTAAATAATCCACTCACATATCCAAGCTGGTACACCAGGAACGTCCCGAAACATAGACTCACCAGCCCGGAAGCCACTCCGAAATAGCGGCTCAGTTGACCGGAACGGTTTCCCGCATAAGTGAGCGGGACCGCCATCGCCGCGGTCATGAACATCATGCCGACCATCGTCCCCGCGCCGAAGATCAACAGGTAAACCGTTGCCCAGATCGGATTGTGGATCGTCGTCAGCACCAGTAAGGCGACTGCCGCCGATCCCGCCAGTCCGTGCACCAGCCCAATCACCAGTGGCCTGAGGAACTGGTATAGCCCCAGCCGCTCAATCGCTCCTTGAAACATCCTTCCTCCTAACACCGGCGTTTCGATCCTAGGCGTCTTTACAAACCGCACTGTGATTCTCTGCATCACCCCGGTCAAATTTAGAATTCCGAGCAGGATCAGCATGACTGCTACGCTGAACTCCATCGACAGCCCCACCCGCGGAGGTATTTCCACTCCGAACAAGATGATCAGTGACCCCACGATAAAGATCGTGATCGTATGCCCCAGTCCCCAAACAGACCCGATCAGCGCTGCGTTCCGTATACTCCGCTGCTTGCTCACTATCGTCGAAATCGCCACCACGTGGTCCGCATCGGTCGAGTGCCGCATCCCCAGGATCAGACCCAGCCCCGACACAAACAATACCGGCCCAAGCTTCTCCTTCGTCAGCCCATGCAGGTTGATATGCGCCGCGATCAGCGCTTGCCCTGTAATTACCAGCCCAAGTATCGTGATGAACGTCGACGAAGCCACTGGAAGCCAACGCTTTGTCAGCGGCCCGTCGACCTGCAGCATTGTCATGAATCGCCGCGCATACACCATCGCCATGCCGAAACCGATCAACACGGCTGCCAGCCCGACGCTGAACATCACGATCAGGAAAAATCCGAGCCCGATCCGGTGCAGCGCAAATGCGCTTAACAGCACGATCAGCGCCGCCGGACACGGTATGATCCCGCCCGTAATGCCCAGCGTAAACAACTGTGTCATGCTCACCGGCCGCTTTGCGACAGGAACCTGGATTGTATTCAGGTCTGGCAGAACTTCACCGTCCAGGGCAGTCGTCTTGGGAGGATTCTTGGAGAACCAATGTGCGTACGATCCGCCGTCCTCATCCAGGTGCGAATGATCAGTCGCGGTACCCGTCAGCCTCCGCAACAGCATGTAGAAGCCAAGTCCTGCAATCGTGATTCCCGACAGCACTCCGAGCCATGGATAGAGCTGTTCCGGCACGATATACCGCGACGCATACAGCGTAATTGCGCCCAGCCCAAACACACCCGCCGTGTGCGAGGCTGTCACAATCATCCCCAGCAACACCGCGTGCCGAGCCGTTCCGCGCGACCCCACGAGATATGCCGCCACAATCGTCTTCCCGTGTCCCGGCTCAAGCGCGTGGAGCGCCCCTAGCCCCATTGCAATCAGCGCTGCCGTAAACAGGAACCACGGACTGAGCCGCTGCTCCGTAATCAGCTCCGTAAACCGGTTGCGGGGCGTCTTCTGCTGATTGGCCCTCAGCGGTACAGCCGACACCTCCGCAGGAGCAGGCATCGATGCAACAGCCGGAGTCCTGGCCTCCTTCGCCACAGTCGCTGGCTGAACCTGATTGTGCTGAGCCAAAGCAGGAGCCGTCTTCGACATAGCAGCCGGAGTTGGAGTCTTAGCCGTCACAATAAGTGGTAGCTCGACCTCCAGCGCAGCGTCCAAATCTTGCGGCGGACTGCTGAGCAAGTCGGTTGGATAGTTCTCAAGCGCGCCACTCCGGCTGACCGCTGGTACCGAACTCTTCAGCAGCGATGGAGCACCCGCACCCGCAACTGCCACAATCTCCTTCCACCCGGAATGACCTGCATAGTTCCCATCCACATAATGCAACGCGGCATGCGGACGGTCCGAAGTACCAGGAGGATAATCTGTCTCGTAAATAAAGCCCATTTTCATCGTCGGCAGCCCACCCGCACCCGGCGGAAAGATCACGCTGCTCGACCGTAGATGAAGTACAAGCGACTTTCCATTCAGCGTCAGGCTCAATCCGCGCCCGAGCTCCGCCCCTCGCGCGGCCACAAACCTCTTCACCGCCGGGTCATCCGCCACCGCTGTGATGTTGCCTTGCAGTAACTCCTGGTACGCAGGGATCTCCGCGAGGTCGATCACGTACTGCACGCGCACAAGCTTCTCTTCGAGTGTGATCTTCGAGTAATGATTCACGCTGAAGTTGCCCATTGGGTGCGCTGATGCAATCTGCGGACATATCAGCGTCAGCAGCACCGCCAACATCAAGCAAATCCTTTTAGTGTGCATGGATCTCATTTGCACCATTGGATGCCTGCGTCTCCAGCAACGCGAGTTGCTGCTGAGCGATCGGTGCATCAATCACGTGAAAGTGGGGATTGATCGCCAGCGCCTCTCGGAACCTGTCCTTTGCCTTCTCCGGCTGCCCCATCTTCTCGGCGATCATCGCCGCATGGAACACCAGGAGAGCATCCTTTGTGCCGAATTGAAGCGCCTCCTCACTCGCCTTCGCAGCCTCCCCATACCTGCGGTTCTTGTACAGCGACCAAGCCAGTGCATCGTAGGTATATACATCATGCCGAACTTCCAGCTCTCTCTGAGCAAGTTCCAACGACTCACTCAGCTTCACATCGTGGTCCGCATAGAACAACGCCAGGTCGCGATTGTGAAGAACCTGGTTAATATGCCCCAGCAACCCGATGTACTCCACTAGCTGATACTGCTTCTTCGCCTCCGCCTGATTCCCTGCCTTCGCATATAGGTCACCCAGTTCCGCGATGAAGATCGGCATTGGCACCACGGCGATTGCCTTTTGGTAGAACACGATAGCCTCGGCATGTCGACCCTGGTTTGCCCGCAGTTTCGCGAGCCCCGCCATTGCTCTATAGTCCCCCGGGTGAATCTCCAGCGCCTGCAGGTACGCCGCATCCGCTGTTGCGATATCTCCCGCCTGTATCTCATACTCGCCTAGCTCGTAGTAGAGCCACGCGAGGTTCTCGGCCGGCAACTGGGCCACGCTCCCCTCCCCTACCGCAACCTTCATCTGGGCAATAGCCTTCGGAGTGTCTCCTGCAATAAAGCTCAGATAGGAGAGCCTGCTGTCTCGCGCATACGCCGCTCGTGGCGACAGCGTCATCTCCTTAGGGGTCAGCCTGGCATACGCCTCCCCCGCCTTTGCATACTCTCCCATATCTGCATACGCATCCCCCACAATGGCGAACGGTGACACGTCTCCCGAGCCGAGCGCCAGTGCCTTCTGTGAGAACGTCAACGCATCCGCAAACCGGTGCTCGCCCATGCAGACCTCCGCCATTGTCTGCAACGCCGCGTCCGCCGAAAAATCAGCCGATACCAGATCCAGCGACTTGTTCAGCGCCTCCTCCGACCTCTGGTAATCGCTCACGTCACCTGTCTCCCGAGCCCGCTGAAAGTAGGCTGCACCCAGCGATGCATACCCCTTCGAATCTTTCGGCGCATGCGCCACCACCTCCTGTGCCGTTCGGACCACTCGATCCGTATCCGTCTGACGAGGTGTCAAATACGCAACGGGCACCGGGGAAAATACAGTCGGCGTAGTCTTGTTAATTGCCACCGAAGTGAACACTGGCTGAATAACTTGAGAAGAAGGCTCTGAGGCATCCGCAATCGGAGCAGAAGAAGCAAGCGCACTCGCGACGACCGTGCCCGCACCCAGCGAAGCCCGTGCATCCAACGCCACCTCCGACACCGGACTTGCCTTCAGCGATAGATCGAAGTCTTTTGCCGCCTCATCTTCATTCCCCAACTTCTGCGCGATGTGCCCGGCGTGGTCGTATATCACCGCATCGGCGATCCCCACCGCCAGCGCACGTTTGATCGTCGAATCCGCCTCCGTGTACTTTCCGTTTGCATAAAGCACCCACGCGCACGCATCTAGCGACCACACGTCCGCCCGCACCGTCATCTGGCCCATCACGATATTCATCGCGTCCTTGGCTGTTGCCGGGTCGCTCGCCAGCAGCATGGCCTCGTCGCGCCTGACGACATCGTCCTCTGGCTCCGCATGCTTTGCGGCCTTCAGAAAAGCCGAATCAGTCGCTCGCGCCTCCTCACCATGGCCCGCTGCTCGCTGAGCCTTACCAAGCTCATACAGCAGTGCCGCATCGGGACTCGTGGCAATCGCTTCCAACAGCGACGCCACCGCATCCCCTGGTCGCTTCTGTGCCATCCGCACCCGCGCTAGGTTTGCAAGCGTAGTTGGATACCCTGGAAAAATCTGCTCCGTCTTGCCTAGAATCGAAGCCGCCGCATCGACCTTACCCGAATCGATCTGCACCCTTGCGATCTGGTTCGCAATCCACGCCTCCTCTTCGAACTCTGTCGGCGACGTCTCCCCGAACGCCATATTCAACGCCTGCAGCGCTCCTTCAGGATCGCCATACAGCACTCTTAGTCGGGCCGCCAGCAGCAGCCCCGGAACATTGCCCGGCAACAGGTTCAGCATCCACTGTGCCTCGTGCTCCGCCTCCGCATAGCTTCCCAGCGCAATGTCCGCTTCAGCCAGGTAGCCATAGGTCATCACATCGTCTGGTACACGCTTGTTCAGTGCCGCCGCCTTCTCGCGAGCCTGCGTATACCGCTGCTCGGCCAGCAGCAGCGCAATCTCCGTTTTCTGCAGTTGAAAATCCTTCGCATCCTGCGCGAACCCCTGCGCCAGGGCCTTCTCCCCCTCTATTAGATACTTCGGATCATCCGTCTCCCGCGCTCGACGCACATAGGCAGTTGCTAGCGAGTTGTAGGACTGCACCTTTTTTGGATCAATCTGCAGTTGCCGCTTGGCTGCCGCAATCCGCTCCTGCGCCGGCGTCGCCGTTACAGCCCTACCCGCCTGTATGCCACGCTCGGCAACCGCCGAGGTTTGTGCAACACAGGTGCTGCTCGCCGAAAGACTGGCCGAAAGTACAACTACTAATGCCTGCAGATACTTCATGACTGACCTCTTTCTGCCCAAGAAACCCACTCTTCGACTCTGCTCATGAAGAAAGGGCCCTCGAAAGAGTGCGAGGGCCCCGTTAGATGTGACTCGTTCACCTACTGCACAGCGCAAATTGCATTACCGCCCTGGTTGGTCGGTGCCGCTCCTACACTGGTCGATAGTGTCGGTTGTTCACCGCAGCCCGTCTCACCCACATCGATATGACGGCTGTCGCGTCCACTGTACGCGTAGTGGATGTACGGGAACGTCTCCTGCGTCGGTACGTCCGCAGAGTTGACTCCGTCGCCGATAGGATAGGAATACTTGGCACCCGCAAACGCACCAGCGACGGCTCGCGCCGCGATGTCGAGCACGTCATCCGTCACCCGACGTCCATTCGGAAAGCCAGCGCCGTCACCCGCTAGCAGACCGAGCCGTTTGCGATTCTGGTAGGCCGTCGGTGCCACACCCGTGTTCAGGCGCAGCAGGTCAGCCACAGGCCCGGTAGGCGTCCCTGGAGCAGCAATAGGAGCCGCATACGTCACCAGCGGCAGCAGATCCGTCCGCGGCGGAGTCGGAACGGCAATCCCGTACACCGCGTTGAACACCCGTGCCAGCAGAGGATCAAGATCGTACGCCGCAAACTGTGCATCGTTCTTCGGCTGCTCCTGGCTCCAGCGGTCCTTCGATCCCGTTCCAATCAACAGTTCGTTGATCAGCGGATTCGCCAGCCGCTGAACTTGATAGAAATTTCCAAAATCCAGCTCCTGCTGGGGTGAACGACGAATCGTGAATTCGTGTCGCGAAGTAGTCCCCCACGAACCGATCGTCGCCTTCGGGTCGGTCGCCGGGTGCGTCTGGCCATCGCTGGTCAGCATGCTGATTGGCACTTCAATCGCAATCGTGTTCACATTGAAGCCCGACACCGAGTTAGGAGCGATGTTCAGATGATCGTCCGCGTCCGCCGCCGCCGAAAGCACCCCGCCGCCAGCACTTGTACGGAAGTTGAGGCTGTCAAACGACGCGCCAAGATCGATGTAAAACGGATCGGCAACCGTACCCGCGAAGATGCGAATGTCGCTTGCACCACCCGCACCTTGCAGTTGATAAATGCCCTGCTGCGCCAGCGCCGTGTAATTCGGCATGGTGCGCGGACCCACATTGCTCGGAACCGCGATCAGATCCGATCCGTCAGGCTTGGTCAGGTTGATCGTCCGGCCGTTCTTCACCATCTGCACCGTATACGTTTGTAGTTCGTTGATACCCGCCGAGCCAGCACCCGTGAGCGATGTGATCGCGGGAGGCACGATCGGCGTTCCAGGAGCAACCGGCGCTGGCGAGTTCGCTGGGGCATTAATCCCATTACCGGCACCTACATAGGCTTGAAATACCTGTGGGGCACGGATCTGGGTCGTGAACTGGATGCGGAACGAGATATCTTCTTGCGCGTCAAAGTTGTTGTCCACCTTGATCTGGTAAAGCAGAGTCGGATCGAATGGGAAGTAATTCGGTCCATTACTCGGCTCAAGGAACGGATCGACATTCATGATGAAGGTCACCCGGTCCGGATGGTCGTAGCTGACAAAGGCATAGAAGTCGGTGATGTCGGCCTTATGGTCGAGAGCGGTGATCGGAGCTTCCCGGTGGCTGGAAGCAAACGCTGCTGGCGGTACTGCCATCAGCAGACTGAGGCTCATAACGAGACCTCGCCCGATGATCGGCTTGGTGGTTAACATATGCGGCTCTCCCATGCAAGTTCGTCTGTTCGGGAACGGGGCGACCTGAACCAAGGGCAAAGAGCATTCAAGAATTATGAAAGATCGACCCGCTCATTTGAACCACCTACGTCGAAGCTATACAGATGGATTGTCAGAATCGTAAAGATAATGAAGTCTTCACAAAGTGTTCTAGGCACGCAAAAATCGATGTGTACGATCAAATTTCCGCTATACTTCCGTTCGACTCTTAACACGGCCAGTTGGGCTCTAGCTTCGCCCAGAACGAATCGCAGGCCGAGATAAAGTCTCGCTACTCAGGACGTGCGCTCTGCACAGTTCGGGCTTCGAGACGTATGCGCGCTGTTTCTATGGCCCCATGGAGCTTTTGTCTAAGTATCGCTGGAGGCGGCAAAACGGTAAGATACTCGGCTACATGGATGCCTGCAGATCCCAACTCAAGTAGTTCTATCTGCTCCGTATTCTTGCCAGTACAGAGAATGATGCCTACAGGAGACTGTTCTCCTGGTTCTTGCTCGTATCTTGCCAGCCAGCGCAGGTAAAGCTCCATCTGGCCCTTATGTTCTGGTTTAAAGCTATCCTGCTTCAACTCGACGACCGCCAGCCGTTTGAGCCGCCGGTTGTAGAACAGGAGATCGATTTAAAGTCGTCACCGTCGAGCTGAATACGCTTTTGACGGGCCACGAAGGTGAAGCCTGCTCCCAACTCCAGAAGAAACGTTTCAAGTTCTCGCAGGATGGCTTCTTCGAGATCCCGTTCGAGAAGCGGTTCGACGATCCCAGGAAGTCTAAGACATAAGGGTCCTTTGGGAGGAGATTAGGAGTCACTTCGCCCTTGTCGCGAAGCGTCTCGAGTTCCTGACGAATCAGGGAGTGAGGCTGTTTCGAGAGAGCGGCACGTTCGTAAAGCATTGATCCGATCCGCTCATGCAAGGTGCGTACGCTCCACCGTTCGATACAACACATCTCTGCATAAAACTCGCGCTGGAACGGTTGAGTTAATGGGAGAAGTTCTCGAAAGTGAGACCAACTTAATTGTCGCCACAAAGTGGCGACAATTGCTTCATCGGGGAACGCGTCCGCAAACTGAATCGCTCGACGCAGGGTTTTCTCCATGTATCCGCGCCCAAACTCCGCCACCAATTGTCGCGACAGCATGGCGACAATCTGTTCTCCGTACGTACCACGAGCGTCGTGGAGCACCTCAGTGCGTATCCGTTTGCCGATGCTCCAGTAGAGCGCTGTCAGGCCAACGTTTACGGCAGCAGCGGTTTGGCGCTGTGCATCAACGATGAGTCCCCGCACATCCTCAAGAAGTGCTTCCACCGAGCCACGAACTGAAGAAAGTTCACCCATCAGAGCCAGCTTACAGGGAATTCTCTTGGTGAGATCTAGCCGATCCTGCTTCCCCGTCGCATCGAGCACATGCTATGAATCCATCTTGCGACAGAAACCATAGCAGTAAGGTACCGTTTCTTCTACCGGTGGAACAATACGGAATGATCCAGGTCGCCCCTCATCGCTGAGCACCAGCTTTGTTGCTTGTATCTTCCAGCTTTGGTTAGTGGAGGCGAATCCTTCTACCATCAGTTTTCGGATGTAGAAATTTCCTCGTTTGCTGATACCCAGCAGTTTAGTTTTGCCTCCTGAGGAATGCTGCCGCGGGACGAGCCCCAGCCAAGAAGCAAGATCGCGACCTTTTTTGAAGGCCGTGGCATTGCCGACCGCCGCAACAAGAGCCGTTGAGATGATGGGGCCTATTCCTGGGACTCCCATCAGGCGTTTGCATCCTTCATTCGATCTGGAGATGCGGCCGATCTCTTCTGTGACGGAGTCTATTCTGCTCTCCAGCTCCATCCACTCTTCACGCAGAGTCGACAGGATAGTTCGAGCTCGTGGAGTTAGTCCGTTCTCGGCGTCTTCGAGGATCGACGGTAACGCCTTCCGCAAATACTCAGATCCGACCCGTACCGGAAGGCCTCTCTCTAGCAGAAATCCTCTGAGCTGATTCGTAAGGGCGACCTTCCGTCCAATCCATCTTTCACGGACACGATGAAGCGCCTGCAGATCAAGTTGTTCCTCTGTCTTAAGGGGGACGAAGCGTATGTTGGGTCGGAGGACCGCCTCGGCGATCGCCTCTGCATCGATGAAGTCGTTCTTGTTGGACTTGACGTAGGGCCGAACATATTCGGCCGGCATTAGCTTTACGTTGTGCCCCTGAGCGATGAGAGCGCGGGTCAGGAAGTGTGCGCCTGAACAGGCCTCCATGCCCATCGCCTCCACCTTCAGGTTTGCCGTATACACCAGGAGCTGAGGTCGAGAGAACTTCTTCTTGACTACAACGGTGCCCGTCTCGTCGACGGCAACGAGGTGAAAGACAGTTTTCGCGATGTCGATTCCGACAGTGTGGATGCGCATGGCCCTACCTCCTGAACTCGCCAAACATTGTAACGAGCGGCGGACCATTACATAAGCATGTGCCGCAGACAGCGGCACAAACCAGAAGAAACGGAGCCAAACACCATGTTCAACAAAGTCATCCTCATCGGCCGCCTCGGACAGAACGCAGAAGCCAAAACCGCTCAGAACAACAAAGAGTTTGTCACCCTCAACATCGCAACCCAGGAGAGCTGGAAGAACGACAAGGGCGACTACGAGAGCCGTACCGAATGGCATCGCGTCTATGCCTGGAGCAATCTTTCGAAGTTCGCTAAAACGCTCCAGAAGGGACAGCTCATCACCCTCGAAGGCAAGCTCAAGTATCGCGAGGTCGAGGAAGATGTCGAGGGGGTCATATTCAAGCACCGGATCGCTGAGATCCATGCCATCAGCATGAAGCGGCTCTCGAAGATCGAAGCCGCCGATGATCCTTCCGACGGAGCCGACGACGAGTAGCCGTCAGCCTGGGTGGGTGGGCGAAGCGCCCATCCACTTGTTACCTTGCACTCCTAAGAGGCGATAGGTCTTCGTAACTTGTCTCGGCAATTTGTATTGTTGGCATAAGCGTTCTCGCCTCATCATTCAATGAGGTTAAAAGATCGGCTTTTCGGGGACTGCTCGCGTTGGTATGCAGGATGGTGCCACTTAGCCTCAAGTCCCTGCGCTCCCGAGTGTCCGCACTTTCAAGAGCATTTTTCATGGCACTATAGATCGCCGAACGAAAGTCAGAGGGAGATACATTATGGGTAGCGGCGATTACGCTGAGCGCGCGGGAATCACACTGCCTCCCCTGCGATCCGATTACGACCACCTGCCTTCGCCACATAAAGCGCCTTATCGGCCCGCTGCATCATCGCATGTACCGTGTCCAACGCGTTCAGGTGAGTGGCTATGCCAACGCATGCAGTGAGGTTTGCAGTAGGGTGGCGCTCACTTGTCTCCACCTTCGGGGCGGGAGGCAAGGATACCTTTTCAATATTGCGCCGAACCCGCTCAGCAACCAGATGAGCCGCCTCTAGATTGGCGCCCGGGAGGAGCGCCGCGAACTCTTCCCCTCCCCATCGTCCAATCACGTCGATCCCGCGCATCGCGTCTTGGATCTTCTCAACGGCAGCACACAAGGCCAGGTCTCCTGCGTGATGGCCGAACGTATCGTTGATGCTCTTAAAGTGGTCCAGGTCGATCATCAAAATAGAAAAGAACGCGCCTGTCTTTTGACTTCTCACCCACTCCTTTTCACACCATAAGAGGAAGATCCTCCGATTGAACAGGCGTGTCAGCGAATCAGTGTTCGCCATGTGTTCGAACCCCGAGGCTCGCATGGTTGTGGAGGTCCAGAAGAGCCCAAATGCAACGCCCAGAATGGCGACTGTGTAAGCAATGACAGTTAGCTCTTCCAATTGGACTGCAACGTTAGGGGCCCATGACAATCCGAAGATAGCTTTCACACTTCGCATTAGATTGGTTGCAACAGCACCGAGCAGGACCAAGGCTGTAAACTGCGCCGGCAGCCGTCCACCATGTCGTGAGATCGACAGTAAGCGAATAGCCGTTTCAATCAGCTGCCCGGCAATGAGCAAGCCGAAAACCGCAATGCAAAAGCGAGTGCCGGCGCCGCCGTAGAGCCGGTAAAGATCGCTACCGACGAGAAGGGCGAGAAGCGCAATGCCAAATATTGGTATCAGTGAGGAACTTGCCGCGAGCTCAAGGACACCGACGTGCAGCAAGACCAAGGCGAGCAGAATACATAATTCGGCAAAGAGCACAGAAGTCTGCGGCGGCATGCGGTGAGGCTGGAGGAGAAAAACGACCCCCAGGCCACCCAACGATAAGGAAAGGCTGAGCCATCCCAGACCCCTGAGTCCCCGAAGGTGCAACCGCGCGGCAGTCATACCGGCGCTCCCGCAAAAGAGAAGCACAGCGATCAACACAAGAATCAGAATTTCTCCATTCATTGAGGTGGGACAGTACAAATTTGTTTTCTAGGCATAACAGGGAGTTTGGTTCCGGAGGAAAACTCTGGTAGTACGTACTATCCAGCCAGCATCAAATTCGATTTACAGCGCAACTTCTGTCATCGTCTTTGCTACTGATCATTACGCCTCAGAGTGCCCAGCGGATTCTGAATAGCAGGCTTGTTATCAGATTTTTCACAAACCCTTCTAAGAGGCTTTTAGTTCAGAACGACTGCATTCAGCGGCGCCAGAAGAACGCGGTCCCAAGCAACTTGAACAGCGATCGCATACTACGAAGTGATCGTATTATATGGAGAGTCTTCAAAGCGGCGGCCGCGACTCGCCTCTGAGACAGACGCTGAACGACGCTCCTCCAAGAGTTCCAGTGCGAGGGCAGGTGCCCTTTCAGAAAGAGAATCAAGTTCCTTGCGGATCGTTTCAAGGGTTTGCAACGGGATGTCTTCGGACACCGGGCATATTGCCAGAGATTGCTCGATCTCCCGCGAGAGAGAGTCGAAGTGAGCGCCCGCGCTTCTATGCCGCTCGGCAGCTCCATAATTGTTTGCAGACATCTGGATCGCGGTCAATATTGCGGCAGCTATTCCGGCAATACCTGCGAAAATTCGCAGGCGACCACCTAACAATGTTTGTGTTGCGCCCAGCAAGCCTGACCCAAGTGCAGCGGAGAGTACCACTGCCGGAATACCAATCAGTCGATTCCTTCGAACCAGACTTCCTGCCTCAACGTTGTGGGCTCTTTGCTTTATTCGGCATTTCCGCTGCCAATCTTCAAGCAACTCTATGGTTCTCATAACAGGCTTATCTGGCACTCTGTCCTCTATCTTTCGCGTCGCTTCTTGGATTTAAGACGGGGATCGGAATACAGTCCTTACCCCTTAGAATGTTAAGGATACAGACAACCTGGAAATTCTCTTCTCTGAGAAACGAGATTAAGTCAGAGTTCTTAGGATAGTTTGTGCGCAACGTGTGCCTATGAGTCGCTCGAGAAAGCGGAAGGCAGAAAATTGCTTGCGTTCTTCAAGCTGAACCGAGAGTTCCGCTTCTAGGATCACACGTGAGTTCCTGGATTGTGGCGACCGCACCGGTGATTTTGCCTTCCTTATCACAGATTGGAGCCCCGGTGAGGCTGATCCATTTCTCCTCTCCTCGTCCTGGATCGTAGAACACCGTGAAAGGCTCCGTTGTGAGACCTTGCTGGATCGCGCGAGCCAGAGGGAAATCAGCCGTTTCGAGTCTACGTCCGTTCCTGCTATAGGAAACACGCTCTGAATAATCTGAGATGGCTGAGAAGTGAATCGTCTGCTCGAGGATCTTCTCCGCCTCTGGATTTCTGCTGACGATGCAACCGGTCGGTGCTACGGCGATCACGATGCCAATGGGAATCGCATCTATGACTGCTTGTAATCGAGCTTCACTGGCACGCAGATCTTCTTCTGCTTTCTTCCGATCGTCGACCTGTTCGACACTGCCATACCACCGCATGATGTCCCCTGCAGCGTTCCGCAAAGGCGCACCTCGGGACCGCATCCAGTGACAGAGCCCATTGCTGCTAAGCACGCGATACTCAAGGTCGATGCGAGCGCCGCTTCGTAGACAGTCTTCTACCACGTGCGTGGTCAACTCTAAGTCAGCCGGAATGACCCCGGTAAGCCAACCAAGGTGGTTTGTGCGTTCCGGCGAGAATCCTGTCAATTCTTCCCAGCGGGGACTTATCTCCGTATTCTCGCCGTTTGGGCTCATGGTCCACGGTATATGAGGATTAAGGTCGACCATGTTGCGGTAGTGATCTTCACTTTCCTGCAAAGCCTGATCTGAGCGCTTCCTCTCCGTGATGTCGATGACCGCAATCGAAACTCCCACGACTTCGCCCGCCTCGTCGCGGGCGGGCTGATAGGAGGTGAGAATCGTTCTCCACTCGCCGCAAGCACTTGGATCTGGCTTCTTCAGTTCTACTCCGGAAATTACTTCGCCCTGGAGAGTACGCAACAGATAGGGCTGCGCCTCACTAAAGATATGCGGGACCACCTCAGCTACGGTGCGACCGAGATGAGAGCGAACGGGAATGCCATTCATTTCAGCCAGACGCCGGTTGATGTTGACGTATCTCAAGTTACAGTCCAGAAAACACAATCCTACTGGCGCCCCGTCGTAAATGGCATTAAACTGAGCGAGCCGCTGCGACGGGAGAGCTTCGAGAGAGATGGATACGTTGCTCTCCTCAAAGGGCATCTGTCGATTTGCGAGAGCCGGAATCTCGAGGCTTTCAATGGTCGTAGCCAGTTCCATCCCGGGTACAGCTTCTCCATAAAGAAAGCCTTGGCCAAGCTCGCAGCCAAGACACAGGAGCATGTCAGCCTGCTCGTAATTTTCGATGCCTTCTCCAACTGTCACTAAATTGAGGGTGCGTCCCAGGCCAACAACAGCCGCCACAATCTTCCTGCACTCACGGCGCAAGAGCATCGAACGGACAAAGCTCTGATCCACTTTCAATTCGTCAAAAGGCAGTGTTTGCAGACTGGTGAGGCTGGAGAAGCCAGTACCAAAATCATCAAGAGCCAATCTGACTCCGAGACGTTTGAGATCAACGGCGATTGAAAGAGCGAGTTCCGGCTTCTCGAGCAGGGCGCTTTCGGTCAGTTCGATCGTAAGGCGCTGTAAAGCAAATCCATGCACATCGGCGATACGAAGAAGCTCCTCGGGAAAGGCTGGATCGCGGAGCTGCGAGGAAGACAGGTTCACAGCTAATCGCAAGCTGCCAGGGATCGAGGATATTGCTGTAAATGCATTGCAGAGAATACTTCTGGTCAAACGCCCGATAAGATTCTGGTCCTCGGCAACTGCTATAAACGCTGAAGGAAGAATGACCCCACGAAGAGGATGATGCCAGCGAGCAAGAACTTCGAAACCTATTAGCGTGCCAGTTTGGAGACTTACTTGTGGTTGGAAGTAGGGGTGTATCTCGTCACGGTCCAACGAAAGCCGCAGGTCTTGAGCTATCTCGTTTTCCACTGAGGTACCTGCCGTGATCGAGCTGCCGATGTGTCGCAGCCGAAAGAAGGATTTGAGCCCTGTCATCTTTGGGCCACTTGAAAATGCACGACATGATGTGTACGTCAGAACAAGAAGGGCGGATTGGATTGGGGATCAAGACTTTCCTGCCAATCTGTTGGCAATGAGCTTTTCTGCCGATTAGTTAGATCCGCAAGTATCTTCTTCATGCCGTCGCGTACTGCCGTACTTTCATCTCCTTTTCGCCGCCGGGGCGCCATGTCCTTCCATCGAGCCCTCTTAGCTTTTCGCGCGACCAAAAGCGATCCAAGATCACAGGAAGCAGCAAGGATGTTGAGCTGCATCTCCATGCTCGTATTGTTCAACCTACGCCACAATCTCCACTATGTGCCAGGTTCGAACCCTGCTCTCGCCCAAAGAGAGTTCGATCGTGAGTCAAATCCCATTTGGGACGCAACCGGTGACGAGTATTCGTCGGTCCAGGACGGAGCCTCGGCTCCATCCTGCATTTTTTATGAAGTAGGAGGGAGCACAAAGCCGCCTCAGAATGAAATACTGGCGCTATGGCAGACTCATGTACCATCTGCGGTGGCTCAGGCATGCAGGCATTCGAGAACCCTGACGGCGTCCGTTTCATGCGGGATTGCAGCTGTCGTATCCAACGACGTGCAGACCGGCTGGTCGCAGGAGCCAGGATTCCACGCCGGTACGAGCATTGCACGCTTGAGAATTTTGAGAGCGGCTTCCATGGGGCGACGAAGACGATTGCCGCCGCTCATCGTCGCGCGACCGACTTCGTCGAGAGATACCCGGTCGATACCGGTGGCCTCGGGCTGCTTCTCACTGGTTCCATCGGGGTCGGCAAGACGCATCTCGCCACGGGCATTCTTCGAAAGCTCGTCACAGAACGCGGAGCAACTGGACTCTTCTGCGACTATCGCGAACTTTTGAAGCAAGTGCAGAACAGCTACAACAAACAAGTACAAGCCACAGAGCTCGCCATCCTCGAGCCGATCTTCCAGGCAGAAGTGCTGGTACTCGACGAACTGGGCGCAGCAAAACCCAGTGAGTGGGTCTGGGACACGGTAGGCCTGATTCTGAACACTCGCTACAACGACCGCCGAACCACGATCATCACGACGAACTACGCGAACGCAGGACCACTGGGCAGTGGCCTGGAGGTTACGCCGATTCGTGGTGCGCTCCGGGAAGAGACACTTGGAGATCGGATTGGCGAACGGATGAGAAGTCGGCTGCAGGAGATGTGCGTTCAGGTCGAGATGCAAGGAAAAGACTTTCGTCAGAGTGTCGCAATGGCCCGCTTCACCTGATCATCTTCACAGAGACTCAAGGAATATCGACCTGTATTCCCCCTGGAAATGCTTGAAACCATTGCGAATGGAGGGATGAGGTCTCCTCCCCGCCTCCATTTAGGGACACCACGCGACGCCTCGGAGAAATGGCGCTTTCGCTCAATCACCCGAAGGAATGTCGATAGGAGCACTTGTGATTGCCCTTCTTGACACAGCTTTGCTCGACAGCAATGATGAATAGCAGAGGCAAGATCATGGTGCAGACGGGAAAGACAACGGTATTTGCGAGGGGCTTGGAGCAGCACGTGATCATCCCTGACGAGTATCAGATGTCTGCTGATGAAGTCTACGTTTGTCGTGATCCACGAACGGGTGACCTGATCCTTTCCGAGTTACCCGTTGTCTGGCGTGCGTTTTTCGCTGCGCTCGAGGAAGACAGATTTCCGGATGACTTCCTTGAGGATCGCGCCCAGGGGATCAACGAGAGTCGCGAAGAGCTATAGGCCAGCTACATGCCCAAGCCGAGAGTGGGCTACCTGGGATCGAGTTTGAGGATCAGCCACAACCTGGTTGCCCTCACTGTGGTTTGTGCAATAGGTTGTTGCACAGCTTATTGTCGTGACTACCCCGCCTGGGTTCCAGCAACCCTATTCCTTAGCAAAAGACGCCTGCCGTAACGTTTCCATTTCCAAACGAAGTCTGCTCACGACTTCCAGAAGATCTTCAACGCTGGGTAGTTCCTCCCGGACAGGCTCTGGAAGCTCGCGAGTCACCCGGTAGGTGGAGACGCCAATCGGCTGCCTCAAATTTTGTAAAGCATATTCCACGATCGCGCCGCTTCGACTCTCACAAAGAAGAAGACCCATAGTCGGACCGTCACCAGGCGCTCTCATTGTTCCGTCGACAGCCGAAATATAGAAGCTGAGTTTACCGGCATATTCTGGCTGGAACTCTCCTGTCTTCAGTTCAATCACGACATAACAGTGCAGGCGAACATGGTAGAAGAGCAGGTCGACATAGAAGGAGCGCCCATCCACGATAAGAGGAACCTGGCTGCCCACAAATGCAAAGCCGCGACCAAGCTCCAAGAGCAAATCGCGAAGATGATTGAGAAGACCTTGTTCCAGCTTTCGCTCGGCCAGGGGTTCAGCAAGGGTGAGGAAGTCGAAGTTGTAGGGATCGCGCAAGATCTGTTGCGCCATGTCGGAGTCGGGCGGAGGAAGAGTCAACCTGAAGTTGGTAAGTGCCTTGCCTTCCCTCGCGTGCAGTTGCCCTGAGATCATATGCACCAGAACGTTCTGGCTCCAACCGTGTTCGAGTGCAGCTCGAAGATACCATTCCCGAGTAGGACGGTCCTTGACCCGGTCGAGCACGCGGACATTGTGACCCCAGGGCAATTGTGCAATAAGCTGTTGCACTATTGAATCTTCTGGCCAGGCTTCGGCCAAGGACCGCATGTACTTGAGGCTTCTCGGACTAAATCCTTCGACTCCCGGAAACTCATTCTGGAGATCACGGGCAAGTCGATCGATGACCCTGGTCCCCCACCCCTCACTCCCCTGCCGTCGAAGAATGTCCTTACCAATCGACCAATAGAGAAGAACCAGCTCGCGGTTGACGGCGAACGCAGCGCGAACTTGAGCTGTTCCTATCCGTGTTTTGAGGTCCTGTAGGAGTTCCGTGTAGCCGAAGGGAAGTTGAGAACTGATTTCCACTTGATTAGGCTAGCACTCTTGCTTTGCAGCTGGCCCCGCGACCTCTGGAGCCCTCGCTCCTCAAAGCCCCAGGTTGTCGTTCACGGCCACGACGATCTCCTGCTCGGCGCCAAGATACCGCTCCGTTGTCTGGATGGAGGAGTGCCCGAGCAGGAACTTGATCTGCTCGAGATCGCCGCCGCCCTTCCGGCAGAGTTTGGCACAGGTCCGGCGAAGATCATGGGCACCGAAGCGCTCGATCCCGATCTGCTTGGCCGATTGCTCGACGACCGACCAGATGGCCCAGTCGCTCAGGGTCTCGCCCCGGATCTTGCCACCCTTGCCGATCCGGACCAGGAGCCGGCCTTGCTCGATGCCGGCGGCCTCGCGCCAGACATTGATTCCTTTCTTGACCCAGATCGGGATCGCGACGGTGCGGATCCGCCGGCCCTTGCCTTCGAGATCGGCCAGTACCCAGCGGCCCTCCCGCTGCTGGATGGTCTCGACCTCGAGCTCCGCCAACTCCGTCCGGCGCAGGGCGCAGCCGATCAGCAACGCCAGGATGACGTAGTCGCGCTTGCCCTTCAAGGTTGATCGATCCGGTACGGCGAGGAGTTCCTTCGCCTGTTCACGGGTCAGCCAGTTTCCCATCCGGGTTCCGGCCTGCTTGATGTTCGGGATCGAGGTGAGATGCCCGGCCTCTTCCACGCCCAGCATCCCGTTCCTCTGGGCTTCAGTCACCATCCGGCGCATGGCCGCAAGCCGGACGTTGATGGTCGAGGGCGCGAGCTCTTCGATACTGGCTCGGTACGCCATGAGGAGTGCCCGGGTGAGAGGTTGGCTGGCAGCGAACCGGAAGAGATGGTCGAGGGCCGTAGCGTAGTTCCGCTTCGAGTGGGCGGATGGGACCGTGTCCAGAACCATGCGGCGAAGGATCATTTGGGCCGGAGTCAGGGCGAATGCACTTCCCTGCCCCGCCGGATTGGGGTCCTTTGTACCCGGAAGGTCGGTTTCGAGCAGATTCTGCATGAATCAAGTTTACCCCTGAGAAGGGACATTGTCGTGGGTAATCTCTGCCACCCTCGCGGTCGATAGATAGCAGGCGTGCCAGTAATCCCGGTATCCTGAAACTGCTGATCTGGAGGCTTTTTCCCATGGCAAGACCCGTCAAGTGGTCCCGCGACCTCTACCCCATCCGCGAGCGAGCCGCCCAATCCCGCACGGAAACCTGGGCCCGCAAGGATATCGAGCGTCTCTTTGACATCGGCCGAGCCTCTGCCCAAAGTCTCATGAAGGCGATCGGCGAAGTCCAGGCGGTCGGTTGCGCCCACTTCGTGGAGCGCACTTCCCTGCTCGCTTTCCTCGACGAGATGATCGCAGCAGAGTCGGTGGAGAATGCGCTTCGGCATCGTCTGCTAGAAGCCGAGGCTCCGCCGGCGCCGAAGCCGTTCCGCATCGCCCTGCCTGCGGGCCTGCGCAACGTCATGCTGCGGGATTTGCCAGAAAACATCAAGCTCACTAGGGGCCGGCTTGAAATTTCCGCACCGGATACCATCGGCATGCTTGAGAATCTTGCCCTCCTCGCCCAGGCATTGCAGAACGATCTGGACAGCGCGCAGGCGACGTGGAGTCCCGTTAGGGAGTCCGCTACCGACGAGGATGACGACCTGAAAGCGTTCGTACTCCACCTTCGGAACTCATGAGTAGCTAGTCTCTACTCCATCGAATAAAGCCCTGATGTTCTACACGCGCACACCTGTGTACGTGTAGTACACGTGTTCCTTTGTATGCGTGTAGTACTGAGGACAGTTCAACACATAGACTGTACGCAAAGTTCATGTATACAGTTGAACACTACACAACTCAACACAGGGTGTGTAGCTTTGTACACGTTGGGTACAGTACACGCCCGAGGAGTTCTAAATGCCTGTAGTTGTAGCCGCAAATACTAAAGGTGGCAGCGGCAAGTCCACGAGTTCGTTGATCCTCGGAACAACTTTGGCCAAGATGGGTGCCTCAGTCCGAATCCTTGATGCCGACCCACAACGCACGCTCCTCAGTTGGGCGAGCGGCAAGAGCAAATACAGCGACATCGTTATTTCTCCAAAGCCTGGGCTCGATCTTTCCGATTTGATTGATGAAATTTCTTCGCAGTTTCAGTTCGTGATCATCGACGTACAAGGATCAGCCAATCAGGAACTTGCGGCTGCGATGTCGCGAGCCGATCTAGTCACCATACCCATGCGCGCGAAGACTGCTGATGCTGAAGTAGCAGCCAACGCGATAGGGCTGCTCAATTCACAGCAAAAGCTGTTTCGACGGGCCATACCGCACGGAGTGGTATTTATCGCAACGAATCCCGTCATCACCACGAAAGAAGAGAAGCACATCCGCGAGAGCGTCAAGCAGCTCAAGATTCCTTGCTTCCAGACCTCCCTCCATGAACGCACCGCGTATTCTCATATGTTTCGCTTCAAAGTCGCTATCGACGAATTAAGTAGTCGAGAAACAAATGGTTTGGAAGCAGCACTTGAGAATGCCGACAACTATGCCAACGAAGTCATAGCAACGCTTAGACAAGCACGCGAGGAGGGAAGTGCAGCATGAGTGGCCTGACTAATAGCAATCCGTTGATGAGTTCCGGAGCTTTGGACGACTTTCAGCCTCGCCCTCGGCCCAGCAGCGTTGCAGTCCAACCGGACCTGACGCGCACAGAAAAAGCCACAGTCCGCCAGTCCGCAGAGGCAAGAGGATTTGTCATCGATAACCTCGCGACCGTGGTACGCGCAAAACGAAACAATAGCGGAAAAGCGAGCAAGAGTCATACGCTCAGGCTGTACATACAGGACATTAACCGGTTTCAGACCTGGTGCAACGATAACGATTATTCCCAGGCCCGCGGCTTTGAGATTTTGTTAGACACGATCCTGAAGTAGCTTCAGTACAACTCGCACAACTATAAGTGTGGCGATTCGCCTCAAGAAAGATAATCCGTGTGAGTGATCTCATTCCTGCAAAAAAACCGCGGAACTACGCTAAAGAACGAGAGGCGGCACTTGCGCGGAGTGTAGACCGCGTCGTCGGTCTTCGCGACGACCGCGACACAGGGGCTTTGGGAGACGAGGTCATCAAGATGGCACAAGCCCTAATTCTCTGCACACTTCCTTACCGTCCAACCGCAGAACGCCAAGTGGTGCGTTCTGCTCGTTTAAGCGACGGTTCTACGCTGAGGGTAACCTTCACAGCGGGAATTAACGGTATTGATATGGCGTTCGGTAACGACCGCCACTTGATGGCCTGGTTGTTCGATAAAGCGATTAATTCCGATACGGCTTTTGTGACGATCAAGAGCGCCAGCGACTACCTGCGGGAGACCGGGAAGAGCAGAAACGGCGATCGGGTGAAAGAGTTGGCTGCGAGACTTGCGAGGCTTACTGGGTTGGTCATAGGCATCGAGAGACGATCCTCCGGCAGCACCCAAACGGTCATGCTGCCGATGATAGCTTCGTCGAATTTACCAAGCAATTTGACCCTGCAGCTTGAGGCTGAGAGCGCAGGCCAAAAACACCTTCCAGGTATCGAGAATCCATTCGGAATACAGCTCGAAGAACGCTTTTTCCAAGACATAAAAAAACATCACGTTGCAATCCCAAAGAGGCTCTGGCTTCAACTACAAGGTCAAAAAGGAGGTCCACAATTACAGGATCTACTGACGTTCTTTGTGTATCGCTGCTACTGTGCCCAGAGTGAGACGGTGATTCCTTGGGCTGGCCTCCGAGAGCAGTTTCCCCAGGATGACAGCAATCCGCGTCGTTTCAAACAAACTGTCAAGAAAGCAGTTCAGCAGTTGCGCATCGTGTGGCCCGAGATTCGAATCGATGTGGTCACTGAGGGCGTTTGGGTCGACAGGGCTGTACAACCGCTATTACCCGATGATCCTGCAAAGAAGAGGGTCCGAAGGCTGAGCGCCTTCAACTAGGCAACGTGGACCTTCTGCGTACACCTTCGCTCGTAAATGGGTGAAAATGCTTGTTTTGTGTTTGGCCGTGTCCCGCGGAGCGCTCCATAAACACCAAGAATGATGGCCCCGTAATACTGCTATCGAGTCCGCAGCGCGTATCGCGCATCGTGAAACCTTCCGCGGGGGTGCGAATCACCGCATCGAACTGCTCCTTGTTCTAATCGGAGCCTAACTCTTGCACATTTGGAGACCTTCAGGTACAGATGTGGACCTTCCGCGTACAGATAGCAGACCCTCCGCGTACGCCACAAGTCTCTGATGACGGCGGAAAAAACGGACCTTCCGCGTACAGATGAAGACCCACCGAGCGAACTTGCGGACCTTCCGCGTACGTTGGGAAGAGCTAAAAGAACAATCCGAGGTGGCCGGGAAGGAGATCTGAGCAACGCCGGTGCCACTTTCGGACCTTCCGCGTACGATCCCGTTCTGAACACCCTAAGTTTATCCACAAAAAACCTGTGAAAACCGAAGATTTGCTAGGCCCTTCCGCGTACGGAAATGTGGCCTTTCCGCGTACAGACCGCTGACCTTCCGCGTACTAGATCTAGACCTTCCGCGTATATACACAGGACCCTCCGCGTACGCCTATATAAGGAAGCAAGAGAAACAAGAGTCCTAGAGACTCTAGAGAAAAACATGAGTAGGTCTTCGACCGACGGTGGAAATTTTAAATAGATGCTTCGGGGAAGACGATAAAGCGGCTCGTTACTATTCCTGGGAGGCCAGCAAAGGCACCTCTCATGCCCGTAGAGCCGGTCGTGCAGCCAAGATGAGGATAGTTGCTCTCCAGCGATCCAGGAACATGCGGACGTCCAGCTGGAGCAGCAGTCAGGAGCAAGTTTTCGCGACAGGTAGCGCGACCGAACCAGACACAAAAAAGCCAGCGTACGCGGAAGGTCCGCTTTCGCGGAATTCCGCCAACATCGCACCGCGCGAACAACGATGACACAAGGTTATATCCAGATCGCAGATGCACATGTCTTGGCGTTCCGAACGCCAGACGTGCTGTGGAGTCAGCTAGCCTCGTTCGGGAGACCCGAATTGCCGCAAATAGGGCGTCCTTGGCCACAGCATCGAGTGCTGTACAAGACTCTTGTGTCCGACACAATGGAGAATGGGAATTCCAAAGAAGATCGCTGCCATCTCGCTCATGGCTTTGCCGCGACTATAGGCTACTTGGGTTAGGCGAAGCCGTCCCGGACGTCGCCTGAAGGCTGCAAAACGGTTCTGCCTTGGAGCGCAAGAATTTACTTCGCGGGTTTACGCTGCGGCAGTAGATTGCTGGCAGGCGCGGATCGTGTCTTTGCGCTCGGAGGCGTCTTTCGAAGGACGCT
The DNA here is from genome assembly GCF_025685605.1 of Granulicella arctica. Classification (NCBI taxonomy): domain Bacteria; kingdom Pseudomonadati; phylum Acidobacteriota; class Terriglobia; order Terriglobales; family Acidobacteriaceae; genus Granulicella; species Granulicella arctica. The sequence continues at coordinate 43,951 of NZ_JAGTUT010000004.1, read as the reverse complement.
AGAACCTTTGACTACAGACCGGTATGCCCTCGTTTTAGTAGCGGGCTCTTCGGGGGGAATCTGCTTAGCTTCGAGTATTTGCATCTGCTCTGCATCAGGCGTCAGCAGATTTAGTCTCGCAGCACGGCGCTTCTCAATCTCTTCAACGTTGAGTGCTGGCCATTGGCCCAGGCCGTCGAAAAGTTCATTCAACGGAACCTCAAGCGTTAGAGCTATCTTCAGCAACGATTGCAGATTCAGGCTGCCGCCCGCCTCATACTTTCGCCACTGCGCGTCGTAGTAGCCGGACGTAATCATGATGTGCCGCATGTCAAAATTCTTGCCTTTGCGGATTGTCCTGATACGAGCGCCCAACGCTTTCAAAAACGCTCTGAACTCTTCATCTTCTAGCACTAGCGGCGGCCTTCACTTTCCTTAGATCTGTGGTCGATACCGGCCCAACCCGTCCAGAAAATTACGCACGACTCCGCTACACGGATTTTGGCACAACTCATATATAGCAGTTGTTTCGTTCCGTGAAAGGAATAGGTAATCTTTTCGACGTGGCGACCCGTGTACCTAACTGGCACGGATAAGGTGTGTTGGCAGTCTCCTTGACGCGAATAGTACCTCGCTCGTTGAATTGATTGCAACATAAAAAATCCACTTGACATGTTACGAACTTATTCGTTACAAACATTACACACCATGACGTTCGGCGCACGAACAGTGGCGCTGGTTCCCAAAAACGATAAACAAAAGGGCTGCAATCCCGCGCGAAAACGTGTGCGCGGCTCCATGCCTAAACGAACCTCCACCCAATTACCTGTTAGGAGACCGCCTTGAGTCAGTCCCGCTTTAACCGCCTTCGCAACCTCACTATCACCCGTCAGCAGGCCAAGCAAAAGGCCGTGCTGTTCGCTCGCAGCACCGCTCCCATCGTGTTCGCCCTAGGTGTATCCGGCGTAGCCCATGCGCAAGGAACGATGGACTTCAGCGCCGCGAAGACCCTGATGCAGTCCTTCCAGACGTTCGCAGTCTACGCAGGCGCTGTCATCTGTTTCGGGTCCCTTATCTTCGCCGGTATACGCCTCATGGGTGGCCGTTTCCAGGATGCAATCCCCGGCCTGTTCGGTGCTCTGTTCGGCGCTGGCGTACTCGGCTGGGGTGCGGGCTGGATTTCGTCTCTCACCGGCCAGTCGGTCAACCAGTAAGGAACCCAGACCATGACCAAACGAGGCGAAGCGTTACCCATTAACCAGGCGATGAACCGTTCCAGAACCAAGCTCGGATTGGAGCTGTCGGCATGGATGGCTATCGTGTTCGTCTCGGTCTCGGTTTTCCTCGTTGGCTTCCGCATGCTTGCCGTCATCAGCTTGCCGTGGTCCGATACGATATGCACGTCGGTTGTGCTGTTCGCCACCTTGGGCTTGATGGAGATGAACCGGCTAGCGACGTGCCCGCCGTCGAATACCCAGCTCGACGTATCGCCTCCGAACACCGTCGCAACCTTCTCTTCGGCTGGCAACAAAATCAGGGTGGATTGAAGTAAGCCGGTGCGGATGACGGGGGGCGCCTCGGTCTCTGCAATGACGATGCTCCGGGGCGCATTGGCCTGGATGCGAGGCTTGGTCGTGACGGTCTGACTCAGGGCCGGAACCGCAGCGGAACCGGTGAGCAGGAGCGCGGTCAGGATGTTCTTGGAAGTCTTCATTACGCCTGTTCTCCATTCGCGAAGCGCTCGATGCCTTCGGTGAGGCCATACTTCTCGACCAGCTTCGACCGGCGAACGCGGTCCTTCGGGCGGGTCGAAAACTTGGCGTAGCTGCGGTTGTCAAGATTCAGGGTCACCACCTTGGTGAGCCCGTCGCGGCGCACGTACAGCGCTTCCCTCTCCCGCAGCGACTCGAATAGATCGAGCTGCTGGGTCGTGAGTTTGAATAGCTCGCCGTAGAACTTCCGGTTGAAGGTGGCATCGGGCAGAAACAGGAACGACGTGCAGGAGTTCACGATGCTGTCCGCATTCGCGCCCAGGTCGTTCGCACTCTGACCGATGAGTGTGACACCGCCCAGGTTCTTGCGGACGGTCTTGATGGAAGCGAGAGCAGCGTCGAGAAGCTGCGAGTTCTTCATGGCCGAGAACAATTCTTCAATCATGATGTGCTTGGGAACGCCGAGGTTCTTGGGGTCGTACAGGACCTCATTGATCCGGCGCAGCAGCCAGACCATCAACGGCTCTACAAGGTCCGCGTGTTGGCCGGTGATGCCCTGGAAGTCGAAGCATTGCAGGCGTCCCAGCGATAGGCTGTCTTCCACGTTGTCAAACACCGCGTTGTAAAGTCCGCTACCAATCCACTTGGAGAGGTAGCGCTGCAAGTGCTTCGGCAACAGGATCGCGGACAGCCTGCGCAGGTGCCGGTCCAGGTGATACACGCCTTTGACCGCACCGAACACCGTATCCTCGTCTTCCGGCGTTAGCACAGCACCGCCGTTGGTGAGCAGAAGCTTCACGAACGAATGCAGGAATTGCAGGTTGTCCTCATTCGGTTCCAGCGCGAATGGATTAACGCGCGGACCGTCCTTCCCAACCTTGTCGATTCGGCCTCCGTACAGCTCGACCACAGATTCATAGCTGTTGCCGATATCGAAGATGTAGGTAAAGCCGCCGTACTTCTGCTCGAAAGCAATCAGGTTATTGCCGTGTATCGACTTGCCCGATCCGGTTGGCCCCAGAATCAGCATGACGCGCACACCGTTCACATACACGTCTTGGAAGAAGGGCGTCCGGGTGCGGGTCTCGAAGACATTCAGGTACTCGGAATCGAGGTCTTCGGAGACCGGGTGGCCGATGTGCGGCGCGAACGCGAGGGACATCCTGGCGTGATGATCTTCCCCCAGCCAGAGCGGAAAGACGTTGAAGCGCTGGTTGCCGGGAAACATGGTGTAGAACGACGACAGATTCCCTAAAGTCTCCTCCATGACCTGGCACCGGGCTTCGACAAAGACGCAATGGACGGCGGGAATCGCATCGTGCAGCTCGGCCTTGCTCCTCGCTGCCAGCAGCAGACGCATGGTGTATTCACCCTGCGCCGTTCTGTCGAGCGAATTGATAACCTCGCTCAGCTCCTCCACATTTGTTTGCGCGGCCTTGGCCCCGGCTCCGGTTTCAAGTGAAGCGGTGTCCTTGCCGCTCATCACGCGATTCAGAATGCCGACCTTGAAGAAGCTAATGAACTTCTCCTGGTTCTCAATCTCCTTCCGCGCCGCCGCTCCAGACTTTGGCCGCCAGCTCGTGCAAAGCACGCTGTCGCAGTCGAGTGTCATGAGGCCGGAGAACTGGCAGGGCCGGGACGTGTCCGGCGTGTTCATGAGGGAGAACATCTGCACGTAGCGCTTTCCTACCTGCAAGTGGTCGTTATGCCAGCTCACCGGGCTCTTGACGATCTGCCGATCCACCCCGGTGTTGCTGCCCAGCCGGTCAGAGTCAGCCCATGGCTCCAGGTTGTAAAGGTAGGAAAAGAACGCGAACGCCTCGGCTTTGGGTAAAAGCCGAATGCCCAGCACCGTGCGCAGATGCTCCTCAAGGATGGTTGCAGCCTTTTCCAGGTTGCGTAGCATCCGAGCGTTCTCCCCGGCGTTCTCATGCGGCTTCTTTTTGAGCGCCGCCGTCTTCGGAGGTTCAACAGTCAAACACCAATACAGGTCGATGCGGCGGAAATGAGTACACGCTGCAGCTCCGCGAGGTCTCTGCTGACGCAGATCCTCACTACGACTCCAAGGTATTCATCTCGCCGGGCGATCAGGCCGGGAAGGAAAAGCTGGTGACCCTACCCGTGTTCGTGCCTGCCGCCGAGCTGGACAAAGCGAAGCGCGAGGCAGCCGAGGCGGAGGCAAAGGAGGCGACGGAGCGGAAGCAGGCAGAGGCGAAGGCCGAGAGCTATCGCAGCCAGTATCCCGGCCAGCTCCACTTTGATTACGCATGGGACCGCAAGAAGGCCGACGGGTTGGGACTTCAGGAAGTCTGGCGCGATGACAAGTTCACCTATCTGCGGGGCAAGTTCCAGGAAACACCGGTCCTCTACGAACTGAAAGACGGGAAGGGAAGCCTCATCAACTGGAGCTACAACGACGGCCTCTACACCGTGGACAAGACCATGCTGCAGGGCTACCTCACCATTGGCAAGCAGCGGGTTGATTTCAAGCGGCAGGGGGTGAACTAGCCATGGCCGATGAGCATAACGATCTTTCCACGCCCGACCACAACCCGACCGTTCCGGGCCAGCCGCAGGCCACCGCACCGCTCAAAACTTCGAAGCCCCTCGTCATTGGAGCGTGTGTCGTCGTCGGCATCATCGGGATTGCCAATGTCGGCAATCTCGCCAGCGGTCACGCCAAGAACCAACCTGCAAAAAGCACCCTGCCGAGCAAGCCCGAAGCATGGCCTGCTTCCCAAGACCGAGGCTACCGTTGAAGCGGTGGATTCCCGCCGTAACCTCATCGTCGTCAGGACCGGCCAGGATGACCTTGTGACCTACAGCCCCTCACGGCTGAAGACAGCGACAAACGATTCCAGGGTCTACCGACCGGAGCTGCAGCCCATCGTTCAGGGCGAACGCATTCGCATTGCCCGGAATGACAAGGAGCTGAACGTCCGGGCTGGAGACTTCGCAACTGTCACTAAAACCCACGACAAGGGCAGTCTGAGGGTCCGGCTGGACAGCGGCAAAGAGATAGAGTTATCGGCAAAGCAGGCCCGGCACGTCGAGCATGGCTATGCCGTCGAAAGCGGCCGCCGCGTTTTTGCTGAGCGGTTCATCATAACTGGTGACACGGCAGAAGCCAGGACCCTGAAGAGCATTCCTGCAAACGCCCGGGACGTTTCCATTCACACGACAGCCCCGGCAGTTCAGCAACAGAGGGCAGCCGAAAGGGCGAAGACGCCCCAGCAGGAACAGGGTCAGAAGCCCCCGCAACGAGAGATTCAGCGTGGCTACGGTATCGGTCTCAGCTTATAAGCGTATTGCTGTAATTACATACATACACCCGTCGCCGCAGCGGTGCGTAATGTGGGAGACGCCGGCAGCATCGGCGTCTTCCAACGGACCTGTGTAAAGGGTGGAGACAGTTTCTCCGTTCCACGCCTTGCAGAGGCCGGTCATTTCCACGGCTGGCCGTAAATCTCTATGCGGACGGTCTTCGGCCACGTAGCGACCGCAACCAGCGTCGAGGGTTTGAGGGCAGGCTATCTTTGAAGGGGGGTTCTATGCCGTTAGGAAAGCGCTGGCTAGGCTGCATGCTCATTGGAATCGGACTTATGTTGTTTGGGGTCTCTCGGCAACACTGGCAAGAATGGTCAGGCCTCGCAATCCTTGCCGCTGGGATCGTTTTTGCTCCTTCCCAAGTCGATCACCGGCAGTCCCGTCCCGTAACGCAGAGATCGACACTGCGAGGGTCAATCTACTTCCCACAATTCGACTTGTCGTTACTAACCTGTGGCATGCTCTAGGAATGGATCTCCGCAGATGGAAGTTGTTTTCCGACCGTACGTTCGCCGTAGGCTCTCTTCTGTCGTTTGTGACCATGCTTCATGCTGCTTCGGCCACAGGCGGATCGTGGCGGCATGGCTTCTGGTTCCTGGTATTTTCCGCCGCATTGATATCGACGGTCGGTGGTCTGATCGGGCGCTTCATTCTGGCGCGCGTACAGACTCGTGAGCTGATTTCCTAAAGGATCGGTTCTCGCGACGTAAGCACCTGATGAGACTAGTCCTGCTAAACGCCGCTCACGTCAGTCAGCGAGCCGAGCCAGCTCAAGCGACGCTGGAAGCGGTCAACTTCCGCCTGTGCGACTTAGCGGTACTAGCCGTGGTTGCCGAAAACGGCGTCTCTTGCGAGCACCGAACAAACGAGTCGCAGAAGAGCTATTTCGTCTCTGCTAGCACCTTTTTGAAGCTCGGCGCTGGCTTCTCATCAAACGCCGTCAAACACATTCGTGACTGAAACCAAAGGTACCCCGGCGTTGGCCCAAGCTCCTGATAGTGATCATTGAAGAACGGCTCTACGCTCGCGCTCTTGGGTACCGGGTTCGGAAAATTGTGCAGGATTGACTCAAACACTGGTCGCTGATGCGCAATAACTTCAGGATCGTGTTCGTTCCAGTACGCTGCCGCAATTCGGTCCGCGCCAAACTCAATCGCGTACGGCCTGGCCGTCTTCTCGGTAATCCCACGGCACGCTTGGAACCAATGTCCCAGCTCATGCACGATCACCCAGTGATGCACCCCATCCTCAAACTCCTTCTTCGCGCTGGCCTCCGTCGCATTCGGCCCCATGAAGTGGTAGAACATCTGACTCTCTTCTGGCTTTAGCAAGCTCCACGCGGAGGTTCGCAAGGTGTTCGTCTCGGGATCGTAGCTTCCAAACGAAGGTACGTCCTCCACCAACACTGGCGGTGATGCAATGGGGCAGGTAAATCCGGCATTGTTTACCGACTGCACAAACGCATCACGTAACGCGGTCATCCTGACGCGCGTCTCCTCTACATCCGCCGCTCGCTTTGCAGTCTGCGTCCACCCGTTCAGGCACACGAAAACAAATAAGACTCCTGCCACAGTCTGCTTTATTTCCATCAATCCTCCGCGAGCTACCGATGGTCTCATCTTACATAGACAGGCGCTTCCGTAAGTCGCGCGTTTTTGCAAGTTCAAGGCGGGATAGGAGTTCTGAATCAGCAGGTTCCGAAAGTGACGCATCAACAGTACTGATAAACGCCGCTCACGCCAGTTGCCCGTTCTGTCCTAATTGGATAGCGTACGATTTTTGACGTTTGGTGTAGGGACCCCTTAGAGATCGAACAGCTCAGGAGTTTGTATGAAGCTGACGGTTCAAACATGCTCCCACCTAACACTTGACGATAAGATATAAAATGTTTATAATCAACTACTTACGTCCGATAACTCTATTTATGTATAGTGAGGCTATTAGCGCCGGATAGAAATGTCCTACTCTCGCCCGATAGAAATGTCCCAAGTACTCTCCTAGGTCTGGCCTGGGAGACGGATGTTTATGGGATGGGTGCTGATGAGCGAACGGGACGTACGGCGCATCGAGGTTCTGACTGAAGTGCTTTCTGGCCGGCGGACCATAGCTTCAGCCGCAGTCGTGCTGGCGATCACCGCTCGCCAAGTCAACCGGCTGTTGATCCGGTTTCGTGAGGACGGCGGCGGCGGGCTGATCCACAAGGGTCGAGGTCAGTCCTCGAACCACAGCATGAGCGCTGGCGTTCGTGAGTACGTGCTCGATCTCGTCAAGTCGAAGTACGCTGACTTCGGACCGACACTGGCGACTGAAGTTCTGCTCGCGAAGCATGACATCCAGGTTGGCCGCGAGACGCTGCGCTCGTGGATGTTGGAGGAAGGTCTCTGGCAGTCCCGCAAGCAGCGCAGAAGCTGCCATCAGCCCCGCCTGCGACGCGAGAGCTATGGCGAGCTGATCCAGATCGACGGCAGCGACCACAGGTGGTTCGAGCAGCGTGGCGAGCCCTGCACCTTATTGGTTTTCATCGACGACGCCACGAGTAAGCTGATGCAACTCCGCTTCGTTCCCAGCGAGAGCACAGACTCCTACTTCGCCGCGCTCAAGGGATATGTGAACGAGCATGGCTGTCCTGTCGCATTTTACTCCGACAAGCACACTGTCTTCCGCGTCAACAAGCCGGATGCGAAGGGCGGCTCAGGGATGACGCAGTTCGGGCGCGCTCTGGCGGAGCTGAACATCGAGATCCTTTGTGCGAACTCAAGCCAGGCGAAGGGACGTGTGGAACGAGCCAACCGGACGCTCCAGGATCGTCTTGTGAAGGAACTTCGGCTTGAGAACGTCTGCGACATGGACGCTGGCAACGCCTTTCTGCCCGAGTTCATGAAGCACTATAACGAGAGGTTTTCACTGTCCGCGGTGAAGGCTGAGGATCTGCATCGCAGGCTGAACGTGCAGGCTCCTCGCCTGGCCGACATCCTGTGCCATCGTGAGCAACGCCATGTAGGCCAGCAGCTCAGCCTGGCCTACGATCGCAGACAGATCATCCTCGAGCGAAGCGCTCTAGCGGATGGCTTGGCAGGTCAGTACGTTGAGATCTACGACTTCGCAGATCGGCCGCTTGAGGTGCGATGGAAGGGTCAACTGCTTCCCTATCGCATCTTCAGCAAAGACCAACGTGTCAGTCACACAGCGATCGTCGAGAACAAGAGGTTGCGACATGCACTCGCTACGGTGAAGGCGCAGCAGGATATCAAGCGCTTGCCCGAGATCCTGACCAACAGTGACAAGAACGGATACAAGAAACGACCGCGCCAGGTTTATGGACCAGACTACAAAGAAAAACTCGCGGGCGCGCCCACGGTGGAAATGACGGCCTGATGGAAAGCGAGGAAAACGATAAAGCCGTTTCCCTCTCTTCCTACAGTCCTTGGAAATCGCAAGTGCAGCGATTTCACACATTCCCACCGCATCGACTACGACGAGTTATGAGAAGGACCTATACTGACATTTCTATCCGGCGCCCAACGAGACATTCCTATCGGGCGCCAACAGAGGCCGATGGTTTCAGAAGTACAAGATGCTCAGCGTTGTTATTAGGAGCTCTCTCCTTATTTACCCGCTTTACGGTGGGGTCGAAACCATCAGCGCAAGCCAAGTACTCATCTCCTAATGCGCTCGGCCAACGCGTTTTCCTGCTACTAAGACTCGGACGGTGCAATTCTTTGACGTTTGGTGTAGGCGTCCCCTAGACGCATACGGGTTCTTGCCTTCGAATCTCTTTCAGAAGATCGCTTGGGTGAACCGGTTTCGAGAGCAAATGAAAGTCATGGCCTTGTTCCCGAGCCGTTTGGAGCAGATCCGCTGTTCCTGCTTGCCCTGAAAAGAGGAGAATCTGGCACAGTGGCCACAGTGCTTTGATTTGAACGGCCAACTCGACACCGGACAATTCGGGCATCATGACGTCGGAGATGAGTAGGTCAGGCGCATTACATCGGGCCGCATCGAGCGCTTCCAAGGGATTGAAGAAGCATTGGGCCGAAAAGCCACTTCTTTCGAGAATCGTAGCCAAAGTCGTCGCAATCAGTTGTTCATCATCGACCACGAAGATGCGTTTCCGTCTTGGATCTGCCATGAACTCTCCATTCGTTGTGGTCCCTCTGTGTGGAAGACACAGGGCTTACAAACGAATGAACGGTCCACATTTATTTGTGTATCGTGGGCAACTCACAGCTTGTCGAAACAATCAGACAGTAGCTAACTATATAGCCTAGTGTTTCGACGGAGTGTCGTCTGCCAAACATACCGAGCTTATCTCGACCTCATCCCATTAGTTAAATAGGGATAAATCGGTACCCATCGGACTGCAGGCGGTTCCGGCGTCATACTCCGCAAGATTTGCCAGATGATCCCGCACCGCCCCATAACACTCGCAAGCCTGATCTTCCAGCCCCTGAATATCCAGGAGATGGATTTTGCCACGGGTGTACTCAATCAGCCCCTGCGCTCTAAGGAGCCCTGCTGCCACCGTAACCGTAGCTCTACTGGCACCCAGCATGTCGGCGAGACAAGCATGCGAGAGTGGTAGATTTCGGCCCCTGTTTCGATCCGCACAGAGGAGTAGCCAACGCGCGAGACGCTGGTCAAGCGGATGGCGTGCGTTACATCCAGCAGTCTGCGCTGTCTGGACAAATTGAGCTTGCAGGTATCGCAGTGTGAGGTCTTGAAACATCTGACACCGTTTGAACTCTAAGGCTGCCACCGCCGTGCGCACAGAGAATCCATGGCCCGCTACCCTCATGGAGACACGGTTCAAGCTGAGCTTGGTGCCCATCAGAACGGATGCCCCTAGAACTGCCTCCGCGCCTGCCAGGGCGACTTCGACTTGACCACCTTCGCGGAATGTTGTCGTCAGCGAAGCCATGCCCTCTTCCAAAAAGAAGAGGTGATCGATGCGGTTCCCAGGGTACTCAATCTCGCGATTGAGAGGGAGATCGATGGGCCGAAGATCGAGTCTTGCGATCAGTGGAGCATCGAACTTGCTTAGTAAAAGATTCTTAAAAGGTGCATACGTCATGGGTCCCGCGTTCTGCGGAACATGAATCGTCCGCCCTGAGCACCAAAGACGGCGTGGAATGAAAGCATCCCGTTTGTCTGGCTTAATCTAGTCAAATACTACGCTTTTTAGTCTGCCAGGCGACAAAGGTCCACAGAGGTGGTGTCTGATCTTCAACACTCTGTCCTGCACATGACTGTAAAAACGGCGGTTTTCAGATATGTATAAAGCATGGAATCCCTCCTCACTCCGCATGTCATTGAAGCGCAGAGGCTGAGAAGCGGCGTAATCATCACGTTCGACGATGGCAAGTGCGCAGTTTATTCAGACTCCCTTCTGTACGCCACCTTCTCTCAAGCAGAAGAAGTCCAACCCGATTTGGAAGAATGCCACTGCCAAGAATCGGACTAGCTGAGAGGATCTAGGCTTTTCCGCAACTCACAAACTCTGGGAAGAAAAGCGTAAGCCTTGAATCGTCGCCGAGTCAATAAACCTCGTTCACTCGATGAGAACTTCGATGGCTGGGTCTTCGACAATCAGTGTCATAGGATTACGTTTCGATTCACTAATGCTTTGAGTACCCCTGACGACTGAGAGACGGAATATGGCGAACTACTTCTGAAGTGCCAGACCGACTACCACGAGGAACGGACCGGTTGTCCATCTGTCCTTGATAAATCACATTGCAGTGCTGGTCGCTCTTCCGCGAGACAGACCCAGCACCTGTCGTTCACACTGTGAAGTCTTGTCCTAACAGCATGAAAATGCAGCTACTTTATCGATTGCTCGTACTGTGTCGCTCTAGTGACCGAGACTTTTACGGTTTAGCTGACCATCGTCTGATAAGGCAAGAACAGCGCGAAAGCTGTACCGCTTGATCCTGGCGTCGTACGGCTCCGCACTAGTATTTGGCCATGATGCCGGTCTACGATTTCCTTGCTGACCCAGAGCCCCAAGCCCGTCCCCGCGACTCCCTTGGTTGAGTAAAACGCTTTGAAGATCTTTCGCGTGCTTTCAGGGCTGATTCCAGTTCCAGTATCGGCAATAGTGATGACAATGCCCTTTGCGCCAGATCGCCATTGTGTCGCTTCTCGCGTGCGGACGAGCAGCCTCCCACCATTTGCAGACATTGCATCAATTGCATTGCGGACAAGGTTGCTCATGACCTGCCGGATCTCGCTTTCGAGACAAACGATGGAGTCGGACATGCTGTCTCTACGGGTAACAACGATGCCGCGTTGTGCGAACTTGCCTTCGTAAAGATCGACCACAGATGAGATGAGATCGACTGGACGAACTGCAGTGGCATTTGTTGATTGTCGATAGAAACTAAGCGATCGGGCCGTGATATGCGCGACCGCCTGAAGCTCTTTCTCTGCGGTGCCGAGATAGCCTTCAGCCTCGGGGTCGCACTTCCCGCGCATGAGATAGAGCAGGTTCGTAATTGCTTCGAGAGGGTTGTTGATCTCATGTGCGATTGACGCTGCGAGCCGCCCAGCACCGGCCAGCTTCTCACTTTCCCTCAACGCTTCCTCAAAAACGATGCGGCTTGTGACGTCATTTTGAATACTTACAAAATGGGTCACTTCACCGGCGACGTTCTTGATGGGTGACAGAGAAAGCTCATTCCAGAACTCCGAACCATCTTTCCGCCAATTTCTCACAATAGCCAGCGTCTCGCGCTTTTCTTTAATTGCATCGCGGAGCAGCGTTAAGCCAGGTTGATCTTTAGAATGACTTTGCAGAAACCTGCAGTTCTTTCCTACAGCTTCCTCAAGACTGTAGCCAGTTGCCACCTCGAAAGCCGGGTTTACGTAAACAACTGGATAGTCTGGCTCCGTAGCACTCGCAACAACGATGCCGCTCGTTACAGATCGGAAAATCCGTCGATTCAGCTGCAGTTCTTCCAAAGCTGATTCAAAACGGTGCATGTAAGCGCGGTGAGCATAGAGGATGACGCTGAGATGGGCGAGCACCATGGCGGGCTGCTGCGGCAACGCCAGCAAGCCGTCAAACGGGCGTTCGTGATCCCGATCCGGAAGAATGGGAACGTTGTTGTTGGTGACTGCAACGGCAGCCACGACTGCTGGCCGGATGTCTTCTCGTGGACCTTCTGGAAGCCCCAATGCTTGCAGAAACCGCAAGGCACGGGATTCGTCGGCGACTAGCAGTTCCACCCCAACAATACGTTCGGGCTGGACTAAATCCGCTTCTTCGAGAAAAAGAGGCACAAGCCCCAGTTGAGCAGCCACACCTTCGACCAGGCGACGGTTGATCGGGTTTGCGATGCTGATACCAATCTGGGTTCTCGAAAAAGCTGCTTCCGAGAGACCACTATCAACGAAGGGTTCTGGCAATTTCTGAGGCAAAAAACGAACCCTCCTGGGTCGTGAGATGCCTTTAACAACCTTTCCAGCCACCTCTAGCCTGAAGTCAAGCGCAATGGCCCGCTACTCACAGATTCTCACGATCTCCTCTGTCGCCGATGTTTTTTACAGCTTCGCCTGATATGCATTCTGTTCATTCCAAGGAACTTAAGGCCGATAAATGCGTCTTATGTATCGTCGACGTGTAGCGGCTCGTTAGAAATGTCATGGTCTGGCCCATCAGGGGTGTCAAGGCCAAAAATGGGATGGATATCGTTGCTGATGCAGTCTGGGATCAGCGACGAGGATGAACTAAGAACATTCGGCATCAAGGTTCAGCAGCACCTGCCCGGCGTGGGACGCAACCTGCATGATCACATCGCCCTGGCTCTTGTCTGGAAGCTTCTGACGCACCACTTACGCAAAATGCGAGAAGTTCAGGCGTGGCATTTTGGACACAGATCCACTTTGAATTCGCCAAACTTCTACACCTATGTCATTGGCACCCGTTCCTGACGCCGGAGAACGCAGCGAAGTATCCTCTACCTTCAGCCGCAATGGACGGGAATTCCTTGGACCGCATATTCGAGCCTGTAAGAGAGAGATCAGCGAGATGTTTATGGTTATGTCTTCTTCGCAACATTACCTTTGGTTACCATAGAGTAATTTTTAATGATGGCACCTACGCTTTCGTATTGGGGAATCAAATGCAGAACATGCGGCGTGAACGTAGCTTTTGGGACTTTCGAGACAACCCGTCCGATCCTTCTTCATGCTTCGCTTGCGACAGGAGTTTACCGCTGCAGAGTAGGACATCGTCATGTTTATTACTTCGAGGACGAAAGCCACTTCACATCAGCCGAATCGATCAGTGAAGACACGATGGAAGGTAATCGTTGTTTGTATCAATCCCTCGCATCGGCACTGATCGCCGATTCCGTTCCGCGCAAATCTGTATGGACCAGCGGAGCTGGCACTCTTCGCCATTATTTTGTGGAATGAGGTGTTGAATGAACCTGTCTGTGCGATCCAAAATGGACCAGTAGACGTACCTTGTAAGTTCAAAACTTGGCGGTGCGCATGGCTCCGATAGCGATCATCAACGATCTCGACCAATCACACCGATTATTCGAGTCGGTCGTAGTCCATGCAAATGATGCCATCCTGATTACAGAGGCGGAACCTTTGGACTCACCTGGTCCGCGTATTGTGTATGCCAATCCCGCATTCACGCGAATGACGGGCTATTCGCTTGAAGAGGTCCTCGGCCGATCACCCCGTCTTTTACAGGGGCCCTTGAGTGGGTCCGAAGCACCGGCGCTGATACGCGCAGCTCTCCAGGCATGGAAGCCGATCGAGATTGAGCTTATCAATTATCGCAAGGACGGAGAGCCATTCTGGGTGCAGTTGAGTATCACTCCCGTCGCGAGCGAGAGCGGTTGGTACACGCATTGGATCTCGGTGCAGCGGGAGATCACCGAACGCAAAGAGAGAGAAGAAACAGCAGCTCGATTACGGGTCATAGCGCTTCAGAACGAGGCACTCAGTACTGAGATTGCGGATCGCAAGCTGATTCAGGCGGAGATGACTCGTGTTGCCTTCCATGACGGCCTTACAGGCTTGAGGAATCGAGTTTATTTCATGGATTCGCTCAGGACGACGCTGATTCAATCGCACGCCGGAGGACGGTATCGAGCGTGCGTCCTGTATATCGACCTGGACGATTTCAAGGGGATTAACGACACACTCGGACACCGTGTGGGAGATCTGCTCCTGATAGAAATTGCCCAAAGAATCAAGAGGTGGGTTCGTGACCACGACATACTCGCGCGGCTGGGCGGAGACGAGTTTACCGTCCTCATGGGGGACGTAGAAGATACCAAACAGATGCATGCAATCGCGCAGCATCTACTCCACGCGATCAGAGAGCCGGTCATCCTTGCCGGAACCAAGCTTCGGGTGACTGCAAGTATCGGATTGTGCGCTATCGAGGAACGGTCGCTTGTGGCGGAAGACGTTCTGCGTGACGCCGACCTGGCTATGTACGCTGCAAAGAGAAGGGGCGGGGGACAGTGTGTCGTCTATGACGAACGGATGCATGCGGCGGCGCTTGCAGATCTCCAGATTAAGCTTGAGCTTGCAAAAGCGCTGGAGCAGGAGGAGTTTGAGGTCTTCTACCAACCCTTCGTGGATACAAAACACGGTACGATCGGCGGGATGGAAGCGCTCATTCGGTGGAACCATCCAACGCGCGGCCTGCTCGCGCCTCACGAATTCATACCGATCGCAGAGGGGACCGGCCTCATCGTAGAACTTGGAATGTGGGTGTTGAGACAAGCCTGCAAAGACTCTCTAGTCATGCAGCAAAACTCGCAATGGAAGCTCTGCTTGAGCGTCAACGTCTCCAGCCGACAGTTGGAGGAGCCGCACTTTGTTCTGTGTCTTTCCGCGCTTCTAAGCGAGACCGGAATGGATGCGAATGCTCTCATGTTGGAGATTACAGAAAGTGTCTTTCTCAAAGATGCTGGAAGTGTCGGCGAGATATTTAAAGACATTCGAAGTCTAGGAGTCAAGATTGCCTTCGATGATTTTGGGACTGGCTACTCGTCGTTGAACTATCTGAGAAAGTTTCCGATCGACACGCTGAAAATAGATCAAGCCTTTGTACGCGAGATGGGCCATGATCCTGTCACGGCGAGCATCGTCGAGACGATCATCAAATTAGCTCAGACGCTTGGCATGAGCGTGTCAGCGGAGGGTATTGAGACGGAGGAGGAAGTCCACGTTCTTCGAAGCTATGGATGCAACCGCGTTCAGGGCTATCTATACAGCGGCCCTATCCGTTTGCAGGAGATCCTAGAGATGCTTCCCAAGCCGGACCCCTTCCACTCGACCGCGAGAAGTACTGATTAACTCAATAATCTTGGCTTATCGATCATGGAAACGCAGCGCTATCTGTTCAATCATCCTGATTGGCCCGGACGCTGTGACGCCATCAATTTACGGAGGGAGTCGGCACACTTGCCGACGATAGCGGCGGTATAAGGGTCAACGCGCATCCAATGGCGCATCCGGCCCACGAATCAGTCCAAGTCCGGGCCCTATGGAGGAATCTATGACCAAACGCACCCTCGCCTTTCTCGCCATCTTGATGTCTTCCTGCATCCTTGTTCACGCGCAAGCTCCCGCTGGCGCTACCGGCCAATGCAAAGACGGTACCTACTCCACCGCGAAGGCGAAAAGCGGTGCCTGTTCCGGCCACAAGGGCGTTCAGACCTGGTACGCCACAACCAGCCCAGCCTCAGCACCGTCGAGCCCAGCCCCCGCAGCCGGAACCGGCCCGGCAGCGGCCACCTCTTCTGCGACCACGTCTCGCCCTGCCCCCACGTCCGGCGCTTCGGCGATGCCTAGCCAACCCGCAGCCGGAGGCGGTCCTGGCCAAGTGTGGGTTAATACGTCGACTAAGGTCTACCACTGCACCGGCGACAGATACTACGGCAAGACCAAGAAGGGCGCTTATATGAGCGAGTCCGAAGCCGTTGCCCAAGGCGCACGTCCTGACGCAGGAAAATCTTGCCCTAAATAAGTCGTCAACATTAGGTACTTCTATTTCAAATTAGAGGTCATTTCATGGGAATACTAGACACAATCGAAGGTATGGCCGACCAGCAGGGTCCAGCTGCAAACCCAGGCACGAATGCCAACGTAGCCAGTGGCATGATGCAGGCTCTCGAACAACATCCAGGTGGACTCGGCGGCATCATCGACTCTCTTCGCAACAATGGTATGGCCGACCACATTCAAAACTGGTCAAACGGCCAGCAATCCTCCGCAACGCCGGGTCAGATTGAGCAGGGTTTGGGCAACACCGGCTTCATAGAAAATGTCGCCGCCAGGACCGGGGTCTCGCCTGAAGTCGCCAAGATGGCTATGGCTACGGTGCTCCCCATGATCCTCGCGCACTTTACCAATGGCGGCCAGCAGGCTCCACCACAAAGTGGCTATAGCGGCATGGCCTCCCAGATCCTCAGCAAACTTCTATAAAACGAAAGCTCGCCGACCCCGGGGAGGGGCTTGTCAATGGAAATCCTGCAAAACAAATAAGTGCAGTCGGGCGAGTTCGGCCAAAGGCTCAATGCTCTGACAAGTAGCCGCAAACATCTTTCGCCTTGCTGCTCACCGTCTTCGCATGGGAAACGAACAGCACTGCTCCCTTCCGATTGATGACACGAGCTTCTCCGGAGGCAAGCTCCACAATGAGGTCCGCCTGCTGCTTATTTTCCGTGAAAGGAACGGAAGAGCAGCGCTGGGAAAGCTCTGCCATAACGCCGGGAGCCGTGTGGTTGTCGCTTTCACGGCCATTCGCCGCCTTGGAATAGGCTTCAACATTTCCTGTCGTGCTTACCTGATCCAGCAAATACACCTTGTGTTGCGGATGGTGTGCAGCCTGGAACATCATCATTGCGATCAGGATGTAGTTTATAGCGTTCCTCCTAAGAATGACGTGATGGCCTTAATCGGAACGGTCGGATCGACCAACCGGCTGACGTTCTACGACCAGGTGCTCCCGTTTAAGAGTAATGACCTGTGTGTCTCGCCGTTCCGTATCTCGCTGCGTGATACGAATCTCTTCTTTCAATACCAGCTGCTTGGTCAGGATCATCTGCTCTTCAACCAACGGGTAGATCGTAGTGCTGCCCTCCTGGCGTACTGGAGGTGCAAACTCTACGGGTTGATTGAGGACGATGCGTTCAATGTCAAAAGTACGTACAGCAAGGGGCTCATTCAGACTTTCCTGGTACTCCTGCACCACCTTACGCAAGGTCACTGCGCCCGTCGTTACGGTGCGTTTCTCGATATCGAGACGCTCCTCCACGACCGGAATCAGGATAGATTCCGGGCTCTCCTCCGACTCGGTCGCAGAACTGTCGGGAGCCACGGGTGCCAGCTGGGTTGTGAGGAGACGAATGACCTTACCATCCGGCATCCAGAGTTCGGTATAGGGTTCCCGAAGATCAAGGTCTCCAGAGACAACAAGAATGTTTCCGTTTTTCGAAGAATGAGGGTCAACCTGGTTCATAGTGTCCGATCTGTACAAACACCATAGGCCGGACAGTATGCCCGGCCTATGGGTTAGGTAACCTCCGACCTAATAGCGATCCTTGGAGACGGTCTCGCCTTCGACCTCCTCCACGTCCACCTGAGTCTTACGGACGGAATCATGGATGGCCTGGGTATGCTCCGTGCTCTGCTTGCCGACGAGAACTTCCTCGACAACCCGAGCCGTCTTGCCGACCACAGCCTCTTCCCCTGTGGCATTCAGCTCGATGATGGAACCCGCACCTGCGGCAAAATCGGCCGCCGTAGCTGGCCGGTTGACCGCGCGACGCTCCACATTGATCTGCTCGTCGCGAAGCGTGACGTCCGCTTCGACGGGACGCTCAACCACATGCGAGTAGATCCGCACACCACCGCGATCCACTTCGCGCTTCCCAACAACAAGCTCTTCCTCGATGATCGGGATCGCCGTACCTTCCGCTGCAACTTCTGACCCTCCACTGTATGCCGGCTCAGCAGCCTTATAAGCAGAGCCGCCGCCTTCGATGTCACGAGCACCATGCTGTTTCAGCAGCGCTGCTACCTCGGCGGCTTTATCATCGTCCACTGTGGCCGCAAGAAGCGCTCCACCAGCGTTCACGCCCGTCGCGTAGTGATGGTGCGCATGCTCATCGCCACCCGACAGAGAACGAAAGAAGTGGCTGATCTTCTCACCAATGCCGGTGCCGCCGCCGCTGCCAATATCCGTATAGTCCTTGTCGTTCGCCGTCGCCGTAGCACCATCCGCTACATCTTCATAGTCATCGTTCGCAACGACCTTGATGTCGCTCGAGCTATAACCGTCGACGACAAGAGCCTGCTTGACCTGTGCTGCCTGTGACATGCTGCTGAAAAGGCCTACTACTGTCTTCGACATACGCATCTCCTAGCCGGCCGATATCGCCGGAGTGGTTGAGTGTTACTGCTGTGAAAAGAGTTCGACGCGGCGGTTGTCCGCTTCGCCGGAAGCCGTTGCGTTGGTATCGACCGGCTTGGCGGGGCCGAAGCCCTGACCGGTCAAACGGGAACCATCGATTCCCTGCCCTTTGAGGTAGTCCGCGACCGCCATCGTTCTCTGTTGGGAGAGGGTGGCGTTGTGGGGGAGTGTTCCCGAACTGTCTGTGAACCCTTCGAGCCTCAAATGAGCACTTGGATTGGCCTTCATTGCTGCGGCAGCCTGCTGCAGAGTCGCTTGGCCCTCAGAGGTAAGTGTTGCCTTGTCCGTATCAAAGTGCACGGTACCAAGATCGGGCAAAGCAGCAACTGGGGTACTTTGAGCGGGCACGGCAGAAACAGCTGCTGGTTCGTCCTTGTGATGAGTAAGGAAGTAGGCGGCCAGAAGTGCGAGAAGTAGAAGCGGAAGGAGCCAGGCCCAAATGGGAAGGCCTTTCTTTTTTTCCTCATAGATTTTGACGCGTTCGGCCATGGAGGTCTCCTGAAAGTTGATTCGTGTGGTTCGATTTGCTTAGTTAGCGATTTGTGAGCGAAGCACTACGAGCCTCTTCAGGGTTGATCTCTTCGAGTTCAACTTCGGTGTGACGAACGGTGTCCTGAATGTGCTCAGTCCGCTCCGACGCCTCTTTCCCGACCCGGACTTCCTCGACCACAAAGGCCTTTTTTGTAATCACGGCTTCTTCTGCTGTCTCCGTAAGTTCGATCGTCTGCTCTCCCTGCAGAGCAAGATCCTCTGCGGTCACAGCACGAACGACGGGGCGCCGATCAATGACGACGTGCTCCTCGCGCAGGTTAACGGATTTCTCAACAGGAATGTCGATGACGCGGCGATAGACTCTCACGCCGCCCTGGTCGACGGTCCGCTTTCCAACGACGAGTTCTTCGTCGACGATGGGGATTGCAGTCTCGCCCGTGGCCGCAACGGCGGTTCTGGTCGCAAGGGTGTTATCGACGACCGCTTCATCGATCTTGCCTGCCTTGTGGTCGCCAAAGACGTGCTCCACCGCGCTGACGTGCGAAGTGACGGCCTTTACAGCGACAATGATGCCACCATTGCGTAGACCTTCGAGAAGGTGCTGTTCGTCGCGTGCAGGAATGCCTAGTTCTTTGAGAGAAGATGCAGCGATTTCTTCTGAGCCATGGTTGTCAATGCGAGAGATAGAACCCTGTGGTACGCCAGCTTTCAGCAGATCGGTCAGTGCGGCGTCGGCCTGATTTGAATGGTGGAAAAGGCAAAGTAAGGTCGTTAGGTCTTCGTTCAAGGCCATGGAGTCTCTCCAGATAAAGTGGTCGTGCCCGTACCGATGCAACGTTTGCAACGTGAGAAACCGGCATACCAGCTAGACGCGGTCCTAACGACAAACGGAAAAGACTTGGAAACAGTTGAATTGTGTTGACCAGCTACCTTCGGATCGATACCTGCAGCAGCTAAGCCAATGCGTAGGGTGCAGCCACCATTTTCGGGGTTGCCAGCGGAACGACAAATACTCCCTAATGCCGATGGATAATCGCATTTGCGAGCTCATCAATATTTCTATGGCCTCGTAAACCTGGCAGCCGAACTGTCGACCTAAGTAAGGCCCGCACCTAATCCTTGGGCACTCCGTCAGTGAGAACCAGGGCTAATCTGCTCTATTCTCCAGATTGGCCCGTACTCGTAGAGCGGGCCTTCTTCTCGTACGAACGCAGGAGGAATGCCGCTCTGCAGCCAGATATGGTAATCCGCGGGCTGCTTCCCGATGATGGGTGCGACGACTCCAGCAACGCCTCCCAGCTCTACATGGATTGTGAAGTCAGTAGCTTTTCGATGCAGACTTCCAATAGTGAAAGGCAAACTTCCCGTTGGCTTGATCGAGAGATGAATCAGTCGCGCCTTCGCTCCTGGAGAGAGATAGGAGATCTTCGTCTCGGGGGTCGATGGCAAAATGTTGAGCAGCAGATTGGGCGGCAGACCATTTGAAACATCTGGAGGGAGATCCATATGCTCCTGGGTGACCTTTCCATCCTCAGCTCGGAACGTCAGGTTTCCAGTCACTCCATCGATCAGGAAATCAATGGCTTTGGGAAAGGAGGGACCGTGTTGGATGTGGTGATCACTGATAAGACGAAAGACGCGACGCTGTGTAAAGACGGTCGTGTCGTCATCGATGGACCCATCTCTGAAACGAAAGATGAGCCGCGATGTGACACGGTCGCCGTGGACGACCTGAGTAGACTCGCCCGTGGCGATCGTCTCCCCCTCAAGCGTCTTAAGAGCAAGGAATCCATGGCTGGAACCCTGACCGTATCGTACGGAAATGGGCTCGCCCCAGCTCCTGCCCACAAGGTAAGCGGCTATAAGCGCAGTTGTACCTAGATAACGAAAGGTTGAAGCCAGCATGAAAACTCCTTAACCAGAAAGCTCTACCAGGGTTGATGTGAACCCTCGGTTTTCGAGTCGATCAGTTCCCTTCTCTGTTCCCTTGGAAGAGTGGAACCATTCCGCTTGGATTGTGCATTTTGAATTTGAGTTGGATTTTTTCGTGGCCGTTCGTATGCTGCGCACACGCCGCAGAGCAGAGGGCGACAGAGCTCTCCGCATTTGCATTTACGTATTGCTGTCTTTACCTAATTACCATCGCCGCCGTGGGCTGGGGAATGTGGAAGACGCCGGCAGCATCGGGGTCTTCCAAGGAGCGGAGTGAAGGGTGGCAAACGGCTCTATCGTTTCGATGCTTTGCGCCGTTCCGGCATTCCACGGCTCTGTCTTTCCTCTTAGAACAGCAAACGGGCGATAACTCAGTTTATGTATAGTCGATTGCGAGGATCATTATCGGACTCTGTTTAGAATTTCTTCCCGACTATGACGATGAAGAGTGCTGAATCTCAAGATCTGCCGTAGTGCTTTCCCTTAATCCATCGGTGTACTAACCTCCCTCCGTCTGCCTGCTGCGTTAGCGCGGTTGATCGTAATTGTCATCTTGTTCTTTGCTGCCCATACGCTAAGTGGGACCAGTGCACCACGTAGCGTCTGCCCAAGCTCAGTCAATTCATAGTCAACACGCGGCGGAACAGACGGGAACAGAGTGCGGGTCACGATGCCGTCTGTCTCTAATCTTTTCAGCGTCATGGTGAGCATTCTTTGCGAGATACCGCTGACGCGCCGTTGGATCTCGTTGTAGCGCAGGGAACCTTTGGCCAGCGCTCCAACCACCATGATGGTCCACTTGTCTCCGACACTGGCCAGTACATCGGCCAGGCCCTTGCAATCGGTCGCTGAGAGCGAGCCATCAGGAACAGAAATGTTCGTTTCGCTCAAAAAAGTGCCTCCTTGTGCCGCTTCGATATACATCCCATACTAGCCTTACGAACCAAGTGTTCGTGCTCTTTGACTGATTTCAGTCTATGTATACGGCAAGAGAACGAAGGAGAAACAATGACAAAGCTTCTGGTTGTTGAGGCAAGCCCCCGCGGAGAGTTCTCGATCTCTCGCAATCTATCGACGAAGTTTGTAGAACAGTGGAAGACGGCACATCCGGACGGCGAGGTTGTCGAGCGGGATCTCGCAAAGACGGATCTTCCTTACCTCAATCTTCCCTGGATAGGGGCCATGTTCACACCCGCTGAATTGCAAACTCCTGAGATCAAGGACGTACTCCGGGTGTCGGATGAGCTTGTTGCCGAGCTACTCGCCGCCGATCACATCGCAATCAGCACCCCGGTCTATAACTACAACATTCCCGCAAATCTCAAGTCATGGGTGGACCATATTGTGCGAAAAGGTTTCACGCTGGGTTTCACAGGCGAAGGCCTGGTCCATGGGAAAAAAGCAACGGTCCTGATGGCCTCGGGCGGCGTCTATACCGAAGGCTCGCCGATCCGCGATCGGGACATTGCCACCATGTATCTGCGTCTCATTCTCAAGGTGATTGGCATCGAGGACGTTACGTTCGTCGCTGCAGGCGGAAGCAAGGTTGTCGATCTCAAAGAGAAGACGCGAGCGGAGTTTCTTCAAACGTTTGAGCCAGCCATTATCTCTGCTGCAAACGTATAAGCTGCTGCTCCGAAGGGAGCGATCCTGAAAGGACTGCATATGCTTAGCACCCCAGAGAATGGAACCATGCCGACTCACAACGGGCGATCCTCGTTGCTTTCGGCAGTAACAAGGCTGGGCAAGGTCGGACTCATCGTGTCCGACCTTCAGCGCTCGCTCGAGTTTTATTCGGAAGTCATCGGACTGCAAATCCTGGCTCGAAGCGAGGGCCTGGTCCAGCTCGGCGTCGCCGCCGAGCACCGTGTTCTGCTTGAACTGGAGTCGGGGGACGGTGTCCGAGCACTCACGGGCAAGCGGCTCGGGCTCTACCATTTTGCACTGTTACTGCCCTCCCGCGCAGATCTGAGCAGTTTTGCCGAACACCTGCAAGCTGCAGGAATTCGCGCCGGAATGAGTGACCATCTGGTGAGCGAAGCCTTCTATCTTGGAGATCCGGACGGCCTTCAGATTGAGGTGTACGCCGACCGCGACCCGCAACAATGGCTCTGGGAAGGCGACGAGATTGCAGTCGCCACGCAACCCTTGAACCTAGGTGAACTTCTGAGTCAACCGCATCCACTGTGGGCAGGAGTTCCACCCGGGAGCACCATTGGCCATATCCATCTCTACATTGGCGACATCCCCCGTGCGGAACAGCTGTATCGACATGGGTTGGGTATGAACGTTCGAGCCCGAGGGTTCCCAGGGGCACTGTTTCTCGCAGCAGGCAAGTATCACCACCACATAGGCCTGAACACTTGGGCAGGCAACGTGCCGGCCGCTTCGAAGACAGAGGCACGCCTGTCGACGTGGGAACTCCAGGTGCAACCTTCAGAGCTCATAAGCCTTTGCGAGCGGCTGGTGTCGACCGGCTGGAAGCTCTCGGAGAACACATCCTTTTTGGATCCTTGGGGTATAGTCCTCAAGGTGACTGCTCTTTCGGAGCCCGGTTGAAGGTCTATGGTGAGGATCTTTGACGATCCCGCGTTCAACAGTATTTTTACGAATCGTTTGCGCCCAGACCTCGGAAGGTTAAGCGCAAGAAGTCTCTTACTCGCGCTTCGCCCAGCGTCCTGGCGTAATTCGCCTCGCAGCTGTCGAGTTGTTCGAATGGAAGAGTCGAGCGCATGGTGCCTTCAATCTGGTGATCCTCGGAAATTAACGTTTGCTTCCCAAGAGAGTGGGCGGCATGACCGCTCCCGACCGAACCCACCGCTCGACAATCGCAATGTCCGCGTCCGATAAACGCTCTCGTTTGCTGGGCATCGGCATTGGATCGTTCGACGGCCCTTCATGTCGAATCAGCCGCACGAGCAGCGAGTTTGCTGCATCTCCCGGGATCAGAACCGGCTTGTTTCTTCGATCCATCAGCAAGTCTTGACGAGATTCCATGCTCAGCCCTCCTCGGTGATTCGAGTTCCCATGACAGCGAACGCAATGTATCTCAAAGATTGGCCTAACATGCTGGAGATAAAACTCTGGTTTGCTCGCTTCATTTTGAGCCTGAAGCTCTTTCGGATCGCCAAGGTTTATCATTCCCGCCGTCGCCACAATCATCCAAAAAATCCTCATTTACTTATTTTCTGGTCTGGAGAATGGCTGTGCTGTTTAGAACGGTGAGATGTTGTTTAGGTTTGTAGCGTTCTGCTGATCCTAGGGGATGGCTATGCGGGCCAGACGTACAGATAGCCAATGCCACGCACGCTCTGAATCCGCTCATAGCCATCGGGTCGAGGACCCAGCTTGCGTCTGAGATTGCTGATATGTAAATCGATGCTCCGGTCGAACGGGACAAAGGTTCGCTCCAGTATCTTCACTACCAGCAGTTCCCGCGTCAGCACCTCGCCGGGCGCTTCACAGAAGCTGCGCGTTAGATCGAATTCAGTCGAGGTGAGCTTGATCTGTTCCCCGTTCCGGAGAACGATGCGGAGAGCAAGATCGATCTCCAGGTCTCCGGAAAGAAATTTTGGCGGCTTCCCGGCAGTGAAGGGTACTTTCCAGGCCGAGCGCCGAAGAATAGCCGTCATTCGCGCCAGCAGTTCCCGCGTGCTGAAGGGTTTCGGCAGATAGTCATCCGCACCTAATTCGAGCCCCAGGATGCGATCTACTTCATCGCCCTGCGCCGTCAACATGATGACAGGCGTAAGCGTGTGCTTTCTAAGCTCCCTGAGCACCTCAAATCCCCGCATATCGGGAAGCATCACGTCGAGCACGATCAGGGCGAACGAGCTTTCTAAGGCGCATCGCAGACCTTCCTTGCCGAGAAAAATCGTTTTCAGGTCGAGGCCCTCCGAGGCAAAGCGTGTTCTTAGGAGCTGACACAACTCTTGATCGTCATCGATCAAAAGGATTCTTGGCCTTTCAATGACGGCGGGTGCCTGCACTGGAACACTTCCAGAGTCTGAGGCCACGAATGGCGTGCGTGTCATAGAATCATTGTCCTCCATGCCTGTTCTTTACGGCTTAGGGGAGAACACCGCGATCCGCGGTGCGCTCAGCAGTGCCGCGTAGGTGAGGTACACGCGATGTGTCTGGGGATCGACAATCAGCGTGTGGGCAAAAGGGTGGGTCTCGATGTTGTCAAGGATTCGATAGTCTTCCCCGCTCTGCTCGACCACCGTCATAACGCCTTGGATGCCAGCGGTGTAGATGCGATGAAGCTCAAGATCCAGGACCACTGAGTCCGGCTTGCCACCCACCGGGAGGAAGGCGATCACTTTGTGTTGTTCAAGTGAGAAGACCACAACTTGCGAGCTTTCCATACAGACCGCGTAGAGGCGACCCTGGACAGGGTCGAGAGCGAGCCCGGATGGACCAACGCATGGCGCCAGAGACCATCGGCCGACGACAGAACGAGTCTTCAGATCGACCGCTGCGATCTCGTTCGTGTCATGCAGGTTTTGATAAATGAGGCCATGCTGCACGTCGGCTGCAGGATATTCCGGCTCGGCTCCCAGGGGAATTGTCGTTATCGGTTGAAGTTTTTCCGGGTCGATGATCGTCGCCACCTTAGGCGTTCCGTTCGCTACATAGATCATGCGGCTCGCAGGATCATAAATAATTGCGTCCGCGTCGTCGGCGACCGGAATCTGTCCCAACAGGTTGAGTGAGCTGGGCTGAAACACATCGACAACGTTCTCGCCGCTGCGGGTAACAAATGCTTTGTCCTCGTGCGGAATGACTGCGATCCCGTGCGCATTCCCCGCTCCGCGCTGCTCTGAAACAGTTGCGAGCGGCCTACCTTGATCGTTGGTCAACTGCACTTTGACGACGCTGCCCGACAGCATATTACCGACGAAGATGGTTCGGTCGGAAAGAGCCATGTAGTCGAAGATATTGAGGATGCGATCTTTCGGCAGTGCGATGAATCCTTCAAACTTCATGGAGGAGGCAGAGCTTGGCTCCCCGACGTGGCTGAGATAAGCAATTGCAACAACCAGAACCGCTAAACCCATCATCACGATGCGTCCTCCCCACCTTAAAGCCGTTTTCAGCACCCGAATCGATTTCTGATCACGCGTCGGATGGTCTATCTGAACTTCGCTGTGCATTGGGTCTCCATAGTTTTGTAGTTCTCCTCCTTACTTCTTTTGACACAGGTGAGCAAGGAAGGCAGGCGCAAGCCAGTAATCACTAGCATCATCCGATACACCCGAGAGTGCCGTCAGGATGTGATCAGATTCGTCATGATTTGTAGGTTTTTTTGTGGTTCTAGCTGCATGTCGAAGATTTCCCGACGACGGTATGCTCCGGAGTAGATGCATGAGCGAGAGGTATCTCGATCATCATTTCCAAGCCCGACGGAGACAGGTTCGTCGCAAGAATGGAGCCACGGTGCATCCGGACTGCTTCAAGAGCGATGGCCAGCCCAAGGCCATTGCCAACCTGTGAGACAGAAGCGCTCTTTACCTGGAAAAACGGCTGAAAGATTGCAGAGAGATAGTCGTCCGGCACGCCAGGCCCGTGATCACGGATGCGCACCTGAACGCATTTGGCTATGGATCGATTTACGACCTGAAGATCTACCAAGACCTCGGCACCGGTCTCGGAAAATCGGATGCTATTGCGGACGACATTTTCAACAGCACTTCTTAATGCGGTTGCATTTGCGGGCAAGTCCAGCCGTGCCAAGCTGGAGCGGAATAAAACACGTTTCCCATTCGCCCGCGCCTCGAAGTCTCCGTCCGCAGCAACTTCTTCTACGAGTTGGACCAGATCCAGGTTCTCGCGTTCCCCGTAGCCCAGACCCGTGTCGAGGCGCGATAACGTGAGCAGTTGACCCATCAGAATATCCAACCGGCTTACATCCCGGTCGAGGTGAGCTAAAGCGTTCTCCGCTTCCGAGACCGGGCCATCACGGAGAACCTCGGCGGCAAGTGTGATGCGAGCTAAAGGAGACCGCACCTCATGCGAAACTGAATTGAGCAAAGACTTCTGCGACCGGATAAGGGATTCCAGCCGGGATACCATCCCGTCAAAGTCCCTTGCCAAAGCAGCAAGCTCGTCCCCTCGCCGATGTACTGCCGGCGCGACTCGGGCACCCAGGTTTCCGAGGGCCACGTCCCGTGCCGCAGCCTGAATCTGATGTACTGGAGAGACGATGTGGTAGGTCAGCCACCAGCAGAGCATCGTCACCACGGCTCCGATTGCAGCCACGAACCACAAGGCGGAAAGACCCCAAATCTCGCGAAACTGACCAGGCCCATCTCGCATTGCGAGCAGAAGAGTATAGGGTCGACCTGAGCGGCTGAGATATCTATAGGCAGCAAGATGCGGTCCGAAGACGGTCAACTGTCCGAGGCGAGCCTCTTTCGCGATTCGAACTCCGTTGGGAGGAAGAGTTCTCGAAAGCACATCCGCGTAGAACCCATTCAGAAGGAAAAGTGTTCCTTGATTCTGGCTGAAATTGTGTTCAGAGAACTGCGCAAACGCGGGCGCTCCCCCGGTCTCAAACGTATCGACTGCTTCGGCCGCCAGCAGCGGGGCAACCGTGGCGTACATATTGCCTTGGGGAACGACGTGAACACCGGTGAGCGCACTGCCGACGGAAAAGGCTACATGGATCGCTATCGTCGTGAGCCAGAACCAGCCGAAGATTTTGAAGAAGAGGCGCGATCTTGGAACGTGTCCTAAGATTTCTGCACTTCGATTGATGAGGCTCTCCAGCATAGCGCCTCCTATGACAATGAATTGAGCCTTGGCTGCTGACGTCTGCTCGATTTTACTGAATGTCCATTGACTAAAGTTTAGGAGATTCCCGCCTGCGAAAACATCGGTTGTGCTCGCGCTTATGGAACGAC
Source organism: Granulicella arctica (assembly GCF_025685605.1). Lineage (NCBI taxonomy): Bacteria > Pseudomonadati > Acidobacteriota > Terriglobia > Terriglobales > Acidobacteriaceae > Granulicella > Granulicella arctica. The sequence continues at coordinate 16,154 of NZ_JAGTUT010000004.1, read as the reverse complement.
TTCCGACCGTTGCCGCTTTTTACTGCTTTGATGTGTCCTGAACACAAGGTCCCAAAAAAGACGTGATTACGCCAAAGTTATGATGATCCAGTCGGTGATGAACGCTATGAGCCGCCCATCGTTTCTGCAGCCATCGAAAGGGTATCCGATTGATCCGGGTCGTGTGTTCGAGGTGATGAAGAAGTCCAAAATAGCAGTAACCACTCGCGACACCGCAGATATAAAAGGATGCGCCGTCGAGATGGAGAGCCCGGTCGAGGAGCAGCCAGGCCAATGTCAGGACCACGATGCTCGTAGGAAAGAAGAAGGCTGAAGGCTCTTCAGGGTGATGATGGTGACTCTCATGAAGGCGAAAGAGAATCCCCTCCCCAGCATGAAGAAGCCAGCGATGAACCGAGTACTCGATCAGGCTGAATACGGTCCAGCCAGATAAGAAACTGAAGATGACAGAGGGCCAGTTCCAATGGTGTCTCGTTCCGAGATAGGCGAATAGCAGAGGACATGTAAAGTCAGTCACGTAAGAGGCCCAATAGTTGAGACGGCTCTCCGAGACAGCCTGCGCAACACGCCGCGTGATAGAGCCAATGTCCCCGATACTTGCAACTAGGATTTGCTTCCGTCTGACTCTCATCACTCTGCATTTCCTTAGAAGAATCTTCTTGCAGCCTCTTCGGCCACTTCAAGAGGGGTACAGGCAACGCCGAGGATCATCACTGTCCAGCCAAAAGCAAGCAGGCTGGATGATGCTGGAGGTGTTGCGTGCCATTCAGGGTGTTGGCCCAGCCGGAATCGACTTCGGCGCGTTCTTGGTGATCCTCTTGCTCACAAATTCTTCGAGTACTGCTTGAGCGGCACGTCCACCGATCCCTATGGCAGCAGTTGTAAAGACGAGGCCTACCCCGCGATCCGCATGAGGATAGTAGGCGTTCGAGAGAGCGCCGGATGCCATCGTGCCAAGAAGATACGAATAGTTCGGCATCGTCTTTCCGCTGTCGCTGCGTGCAATAAAGGCACTGCTCAAAGCGTGATACAAACGCGATTTCGTGGTTCCCGTGCCCTGGTAGAAGTAGCGGGGATCTTGATGAAGCATGGAAGCGAAGACCGCATGGCTCAGGAAGTCGCTGGAGCGTCCGTCGGCGAACTGTGCCGCCCAACGCTTCCCGTAACCAGCCGCACCCTGCCCATATCCGGGGTGTGTATTGCTTGCTTGTTCAATACCGGCGGCCACACTGACGCCTATATACGAAGTCCAATCGAGAGTGTCATGCGCGGCAAGGGAATACTTCTGCTTTGTGGTCATTGGGGCTGCATCTTTGACATAGCTCACGTAAAAGGCTGGCGCGAAACCGAGAATACGTTGCTTTTCCTCCTGCTTGATTTGCTCGGCAGCAATCTCCTCAGTTGGTCGAACCTCAACCGTTGTGCTTGTCGAGGCAATGCCCAGCAGTTCTCTCGGCATTTCATAGACCTGCCCAGCTCCGAGTACGATCGGAGGAGAGGTAAACGGCTCCAAACCTTTAGCGTCAATCACTACCTGATACGAGCCTGATGGAACAGCCTTGAACACAAAAGCGCCGTCATCCTTGGACTGCAACATCTGCACCTGGACCCCATTGGGGGTGGTGAGTGTTACCCGAGCGTCAGCAACGCGAGCTCCACTCAGATCAAGCACCACGCCTAAAATGGTGCCTTGACCCTCTGTTTGCGTGGTGGGTGGAACGCTTTGCAAACCAAATTGAGGCAGCGGTGCGTCCGGGAGGAGGGTGCTGATCTCCGTACGTGTACCGGCCTGTTGTTGAGCATCTGCAGGAATGACAGTTGCAAGAATGAACAGACAAAGGCTGAACGGGAGGACTACGAACTGACGCCGCTCGTTCGCTAGGACAGAATTTCTAATCTTCTTCGTTTCGGGCAGAGCGTTCATGTTCCGACGTTAGTCGTTGAACAGGAGGTATGCGGTCAGACATCGTGTGTTCGTGTAAGCAAGTGTAGGAGCATGAGTCGGAGTGCCTGTGTGAACTTGTCTACGCTCGGCTACAAATCCATACCATCGTTGACGGCGCACCGATGCTTAACGCACTAGGTTAAGCAGATGGAAACCGCTGAAAACTTCAAGACACCCGGTCAAGTGGAAACTGATCCGACATCTGTCCCTTCGTCAACAGTTGAGCGAGTAGCCATCACCATAGTCCGCTACCTTGTTGACTTCGTTATGACGTGGGGAGGCCTTAACGCTTTCCTTGATTTGGCCTACCACCCTTCCGCTACTCTCCTTGTGGCGAAGCAATACATGGAAGCTTTACTGGACCTTCCGTACATGGTGAAGGTCGCTTTCCTTCAAGCCGTCGCGGGCATATTGCTATTAATAAAGTGCTTTGTAGCCTTGGCGCTGACCGTTCTTGCGGCGATCAACTTCAACACCACGCTCAACCATGCCACGTCGCAATCAAAGAGTTCTGCAGCAGCCCTTGTCGTTTGTTTGCTGTGCACGACCGTGTTCATGGGGCACCGTGTAAGCTTCACGAACTCTTCGGCTCAGGCAAAGGGCTGACGACACCAATTGCGCTTGCTTCTCAGGGGGCTTCGCTGGACTGAACGCCCTCGATTCGAAAAAGCGCGAACCTGGGATCAATTTGATCCTGCAACCTGCCACAGCCGAAATACTCGTCAAGAAACGGAGCAACAACAATGAAGATCGCAGCAATCATCGAATACATTCAGGATAAGAAAAAGATCAAAGCAACTTGGCCTGCCCATCATGCATATAGACAAGGCTTCCTTGAGAATGGCAGGCTGCGCGCCGCTGGGCCGTTTGATGACGAGTCTGGAGCATTGTGGATACTCGAAGTCGAGACGATTGAAGAGGCGGACAAGATTGTCAAAGGCGATCCGTTTGTTGCGGCAGGCGTGAGCGTGAGTTGGAAACTTCGTCCTCTCAGCACTGTTGTAGTCTCACCTGCTAAAGTGCCGATTAAAAATGAGTGATCTCATGCATGCAACACTTAGTCCTAACTCCTGAAGCAGCTAGCCTTCTCTTCCTTTGCGATGAAGCGGTACGACCTTAGCCGATCAGTGTCTAAAAGGGAGGTTTGTTGTGCGGGAGGACCAAGCACCGCGAAATTGAGTGCCGTTTGTTCATGCGCCTCTGGGACTGCAAGAATGCGGGCGTTCCCGCAACGGCAGTGCATCGCCCCTTGAGTTCCCTTCCTCATTCCCGGCCACGCTCCGTAATCATTCCCAGGTTTATATCGGTTGCGATCCAACCTTCTTTCCAAGGAGCTGTCCGTTCTCCATCGAACGGAATCCCGTTAGCTCTCGCCTCTTCCCCAGAGTCAAAGAGATTACCCCAGGTGTCTTCAAAGTGATCTTCTCTGCCTTCGGCAAGGACCCTCTTATGGCGGGCAGATTCCAGAGCTTCGGTGTCGGCGTCTTCCCATCCACACCGCCAGCAATGATGCGCGGTCTCAGAATCTGGGATCTCCGAGAAGCGCGCGGACTGATCAGACCCACTCCCGTGACAACAACTCTATTCTGGCGGACGAAGCGATGCTTCACTCTATGTCTCCCGGCGTTGACTAGCGGTTGTTCTTCGTTCAGATCTGAGCTACGCCGCCATCGACGAATAGCTCTATACCCGCGACGAAGCTGGCTTCCTCAGAAGCGAGAAACGCAACAGCTTTTGCTACCTCCTCCGGGCGCCCAAGCCGCCCCAAGGGAATATCTGACCCAAGATGATCATGGAACCCCTGAAGCTGCTCAGCAGTCGTTGCACCTGCTAGCCCGTTAAGGCCAGGTGTGTTGATCGGTCCGGGGCTCACGACATTCACACGGATACGTCGATCTTTCAGATCGCTGGTCCAACCCCGGGCAAACGAACGCACTGCCGCTTTTGTCGCCGAATAAATACTGAATGCCGGCTTCCCTTGCTTGGACTCAATTGAAGCGTTGAGGACGATGGAGCCACCGTCTGGAATGAGAGGCAAAGCCTTCTGCACAGTAAAAACGAGTCCTTTGACGTTGATGCCAAAGATTTGATCGAAGTGTTCTTCCGTAATCGAACCGAGCGGAGCGAAGCTTGGCACGCCCGCATTTACAAAGAGCACATCAATACGCCCCTTTTCCGCTTCAATCTGAGCGATGAGTCTATCGAGCTCATCCAGCTTGCTCACATCGGTCTTGATCCCTTTCGATTGAGCTCCCAGAGTTTTTACGGCGTCATCGAGCTCCGCCAGGCGTCGCGCGGTGACGTAAACGAATGCGCCTTCTTTTATAAACTCACTAGCGGTAGCGAGGCCGATGCCTGAGTTTCCTCCGGTAACGAGTGCGATTTTGCCTTGTAGCTTTCGTGACATTTCATGCTCCTTAGAGGTGTTTGGAATCAGTGAGCCGCGAGTAGCGTGAGTTCCTGTTTGTTTTTCCAAAGGAACTCCTCAAAGCTGGCGGCAGGTGTACCAGTAAGATCTTTCACCGATGTTGTCGCGAGATTGAAGTGGCCCTCGCGAGTATTGGCATCTGTGGTAACCAGCATCGGAGCAAGTTGGGCAGGTACGCCGCTGGCTACCAGCTCACGTCCAAGAGTCTCGTCGTCCATTTGTCGCACCTGGATAAACTTTCTACTCACCGTCGCGAGGCTGTTCGCCAGTTGTTCTGCAGTGAGAGTCTCCGGCCCTGTAAGGTCGTAGACCTTGTTTCCTTCGTCTGAGTGAAGCAGTGCCGCTGCGGCCGCGCGTGCAACATCGAAACGCGGCACATAGGCGATCTTCCCGGCTCCTGCTGAGGTGAGCCAGATTCCAGTACGTATCGCAGAGGGAATCAGCCCTAAGTCAATGGGATTTTCGGAGTACCAGGCGACGCGAAGAATGGTGTACCCCATGCCGCTTCCCTCTAGCGCAGCTTCCGTCGCGATGTGATCGGGAGCGAAAGGAATTGCTTTGCTTCCTTGAGGATCGGGCATGGAAGTGTAGACGATATGACGAACACCTGCCCGCTGAGCGGCTTCAATCGCGCTCTTATGCTGCTGAACTCGCTGGCCGGAAAAGAGGTCGTCCGTTGAAATCAGGAGCATGCGATCAACGCCTGAGAAGGCTCGCGGCAAGGATCTGGGATTGTTGAAGTCAGCTGCTCGAACATCGATCTTCGAACTCGCGAAGGCGGCAAGTTTCTGCGGAGTTCGCGAGGTGGCGATAATACGAGATGCTCCTAACGTTTGGAGTTGTTGAAGAACCATCTGGCCGAGCCGTCCACTTGCCCCTGCCACGAGAACACGCTGTGCTGTCATTGCTTTTCTCCTTATGTGACTCGATATCAAAGTTCTATGAGCCGCGTGACTACAGGGGGAGCTGAAAGCCGGCCTTCCAATGTCTGAAAGACTTTCTTTGTGTACTCCTCCTGCATATGGAGGTCATGCGCGCTTTCAGATTCGAATACCTCGAAGAACACGAGGGTATTCGGATCATCCTGTCGTGCGGTTTGATAGAACGCTTCGACACCCGGCTCTGCACGAGTGAGCGGCAAGTTGTCGGCAGCAACGGCAAGGATCAATTCTCTGTGCTCTGGTTTTATCTTCGCTTCTACAAGAAGAACTACTTTGTGTGCGGGCATACGTCCTCGATCCATGCGGTGAGTTAAGTGTCAGCTACTACAAGACCTGAAAGATCTGTTCGATAGGCTTACGCACCTTTGCAAGATGCGCGAACTCGTCATCCTCAGAATGAACGCCGACAGCTACCAGCACGGTTGACCGAAGCAACTTCTCGGACAAGCCCAGGATTGCGTCCACCTTATCTGGAACAAAGCCTTCCATCGAGCTCACATCAATCTTTGCTTCAGCGGCCGCGCTGACAAGAACACCGAGGGCGATGTAAGCCTGTCTCTGCGCCCAGGCAAGTCTCTGCTCAGGAGGAAAGCTCATCACAAACCCTTTGATCTGGTTTTCGCGAGCTTCCAAAGAGGACCGTGGGACATTACGGATAGCAGCTGCAAGATCGATGGAGCGCGCGATTGTTCGCTCGTCCACATTGGTCTCTGCAGCAAGAACAAACAGTAGCGACGCTTCCGTGACCTGAGGCTGATGGAATGCCGCCTCGCTGCGAATCCGCTCACGAACTGCAGGATCGATGACCTGTACCAGCCGAAAGGGCTGAAGGTTGAAAGAGGTAGGGGCGAGCCGTAGGGCTTCCAGCAGCAGTTCGAGTTGAGCACGAGAAATCGTCGCGGCTGGGTTGAATTTCTTAACGGCGTAGCGCGTCTGAAGCGCAGGTAGCAATGACATTGGGTGGATCTCCTTGGGGGTTGACACTAGAAACGGAAGACGATTTTGCCGCTGCGCTCCGCGCTTTGAGCATCAGCTATGGCGTTCTGAAACTGATCGAGCGTGTAGGTTTTCTGAACTTCGGCGAAGAGTTTTCCCTCCGCAACCAGGGAGGCGAGGTGTTGGTAGGTCCACTTCAGCTCGTGTCGCGGAGCATTGCGAATCCAGTTGATCAGCCAGAAGCCATGGAAGCTAAGGCTGCGGAAGTACATGTCCACTGGATTGATCCTGGGAAACACGCCCGATTGCAGGCCATATCCCACGCCTATACCGCCATCTCTGACGAACTGCAGCAGTGTTCCGATCGGCTCACCGCCAACAGTATCGAAGGCGATGCTCAGACGGTTTGATCCGAGAGCGGCTTCGATGTCCTGTTTGAGCCCGTCGCCTTGCAGCACGACTACATCCCCGCCGAATGTCCGCACGGCGTCGGCAGCCTCGGGACGACGAACAACATTCAGCGTCTTGAGACCAGCCAGCTTTGCAAGCTGGATAATGTACTGACCCATCGCAGCGTTCGCCGCCGTCTGGCCAATCCAATCCCCCGGCATGAGGTGGGTATACTGCTTCAGCAGAAGATAAGCCGTCGCAGGATTGATCCCCAGCATCGCGAGTTGCACCGGATCTGCTGTATCGCTGACTTCAACAACATTCTTACGATCAACGATGGTCTCTTCAGCCCATGTTCCCTGCTCGTAAGTAGGCAGGATAAGGACGCGCTTCCCTTCGAGAGATCGACCGCGCTCACCCGCCGCAACGACTTTTCCGACTCCCTCCGAGCCCAGGTTGTAGGGAAAGCTTGGGCGTACTCCATATTTTCCTTCGATCAGCATGAAGTCCGAACGATTGATGGGAGCCGCCTCCATCCGGATCAAGAGATCATCGGAAGAGAGCGGCTGCGCTGCGGTCGTATCGAGCCGGACCACCTTTGCGGCTTCTCCGAAGGCTGTAAGTAGTAATCGTCGCATCGTGTCTCCCCTTGCTTCTCGAATTATGTAATGGTCTAATAATGAGTGACTATTACATAACAACAGATTCAGTTCGGCTATGGAGTGATTCATAAAAACTCTGGCAAATGACGTTTCTAAAGAAAGGTATGGTTCATGGCACTGCGAAAAAACCCGGATTTGGATGCCCAAGTGGGGCGCATCCTGGCTGTCCTCAACTCGCGCGGCGTGGGCTTCGAAGGCGGATTGGAGCAGCTCAGCGACGCGGACGCAGCCGCAAAGTTCCTGGCGCCTGCGTTTGGCGCAGAAATTCGTCTGCCGTCAAAGGTACTGAGTGACTTGAAACGGTTGAGGCAAGCGCTGTTAGAACTTATCTCCTCGGGTTGGAAAAGCAACGCTGCAGCCAATACCCTGAACGACATCGCGACGCGGTCAACCTACAAGATTGTGTTCCGCAGCGACCAAGAGGCTCTCTTCGAGCCGTTTGGTTCCACCACAATCGTCGGGCTCGTCCTCAAGGATGTCGCGGCACTCATCGAAGCAGGCCAATGGAATCGTGTAAAGCACTGCTCGAATGAGGCGTGTTCTTCTACGTTTTTCGACCGCAGCAAGAACAAAACGCAACGCTGGCATTCCTTTGAATTATGTGGAAACAGACACAACGTAGCGGCTCATCGGGCTCGACTTCAATAAAGGAGGCTACATGGCAGAGCGATTGGCGCACGACCAGGAGCAACATCTGGCTGACGTTCACGCTGTAATTGTTCAGCAACTACTGGAGAGCGGACGATCTCCGCATCCTGAGTTGATTGCTCAACTCCTACAGATTACCTCGCAGGATCTGAGCGACAGGTTGAACAGACTGGCCGAATTGCATGGCCTGGTTCTGCACCCGCATGTGGCTGAGCCGTGGATCGTTCATCCTTTCTCGACTACGCCGACACTCAACTTCGTTGAGGGTGAGAATCACGGATGGTGGGCACCTTGCCTCTGGTGTGCTTTTGGTATCGCCCAACTTGCTGGGGGCCGCATCCGCATTCATTCCAGACTAGGGGCCGAAACGGAACCGCTCATCCTGGAAGTCGAAGAGGGTATGCCCGTGACGGGCAGCGATATAGTCGTGCACTTCTCGATTCCACCCCGGAATGCGTGGAGCAACGTGCATCAGCATTGTTCCCTGGTGCTTCCCTTCCGCACTGAGGCAGATGTGCTCGCCTGGTGTAACAAGCATGGCTGCTCCTACGGGGAAGCTGTTCCGCTCGAAACCACTGCCGAACTGGCAAGACGGTGGTATGGCCCGTATGCCAGGTCATCCTGGCGCAAGTGGTCGATGGAACAGGCGCAGCAGATCTTTCGCGACTCTGGCCTCAACTCTGCTTTTTGGGAACTGTCTGGGAAAGGAACCTACTGATGTCTTCTGCTTATGAGAATGATGATATGAAGCTTGAATTGGAACTGCTGCGCACTGCGGACGATCGTGCAGCCGCGTACCTGAGTCAGGTTGGAAAGCGGCGGGTATTCCCGAGCTCCGAGAGCCTGGCAGATCTCGTAGCGTTCGAAGAAACTCTGCCTGAGAGCGGACACGATCCCTTCGAAGGTCTGGCTTTGCTCGACGAAAAGGGTTCACCGGCGACTGTCGCAACAAACGATCCACGCTACTTTGGCTTCGTCATCGGAGCAGCACTGCCTGCGGCCGCGGCCGCCGAGCGGCTGATGCTGGCATGGGATCAAAGCGCCTCACTATCTCTAGGCTCGCCTGTAGCAGCGAAAGTCGAAAAGGTTGCCGCAAATTGGATTCTTGAGATCCTCGATTTACCTCGCGAGAGTGCTGTTGGGTTCGGCACAAGCGCGACGGCCTGCACATTGGCCTGTATCGCGACGGCGCGCAGGTCAATTCTTGAGCGTCAGAGCTGGAACGTGGATGAGGATGGCTTGATTGGCGCGCCCGAAGTTGAGGTCGTCATCTCTGAAACAGCTCACATCACCGTTAAGAAGGCACTGCGTATTCTCGGTTTCGGAATGAAGCGGGTCCATACGGTACCAGTGGACTCATACGGCCGTCTGGACGCCACGAGCCTGCCGACGCTTAATGACCGTACGATCCTCTGCTTGCAGGCTGGAGAGGTAAACACCGGAGAGTTCGATCCATTCGAAGAGATCATCCCGATTGCACAAGCTGCGGGAGCGTGGGTCCATGTGGATGGCGCCTTTGGACTCTGGGCACGAGCCTCAAACAGGTCTCATCTCACCGAGGGAATACAACATGCTGACAGTTGGACAACCGATGGCCACAAGTGGCTCAACACACCATACGACTGTGCCATGGCTATCTGTCGCAATGCGAATGCGCTTGCCGGCGCGATGAACAGTGATGCTGTGTATTCGACCGCATCCCCTGATGCTCAAAAGAACCTGACACTGGAGTTTTCCAGACGGGCGCGCGGCATACCCGTTTGGGCCGCTCTGCGCAGTTTGGGAAGATCGGGTGTTGCAGAAATGGTCGAACGGCACTGCGCACTCGCGGAACGCATTGCAGCAGGGCTAAAAGAGGCTGGCTACACCGTTCTTAATCGGGTGGTTCTCAACCAGGTAGTGGCGTGTGCGTCGAACGATGACGAGACAAAGCGTATCGTCAAGGCTGCACAGGAGTCAGGAGAAACGTGGTTTGGAGCAACCGTGTGGCAAGGAAAAGCTGCTTTTCGAATCAGTGTGTCGTCCTGGAGGACAACCCAGCTATACGCAGATCAGTTGATTGCTCTATTGCGGTCTCTACAGCAAACGTCACAAATCGTACCCTAAGCTTGGCAGAGATATAGATGCCGCATTTTTCTACAACCGGCAGGTTGAGATTGCTTTCACCTATCGACCGCTGCCACGTTTATGGTCACGTATCGGTCCCACTGATAGACCATGGGATTTCGGCACGGCTAGCTTGTGCGTATATGACTCCGGCAGTTCCGTCTGCTCTGCAGGAGAACTAAGAACGCGGAAATCTAGAGCGGTTTGTTCATGTGCCTCTGGGTGCTGCTCACGCCAGAGCACGCGCAGCAACTCCGGCCAGTCTTGCAGCAGAACCAAGGTGCGAGTCACCATCGCATGATGTGCCAGGCACAGCGTAATCATCAGGTCCAACTCTGACTTGCCGGTAACACGGTGATGAACGGCAAGACTTCGCTTTCGGCCTCCAGGCTTGCCACAGACCCGGCATCGATGTCCATCACGCTTCAGTACAGCCTCTCGAAGGCCGCCGAAATACTCCCCATCCTGCCTTTTGAGTGTGTAGCAGGTGGCACAGAGCCCGACCGCAAGAATCTTCGGATGCCCGCACCGGCAGTGCATCGCCCTCTGAGTCCCCTTCTTCATCCCTGGCCACGCTCCGTAAACATTCCAAGGTTGATATCGGTTGCGATCCAACCCTCTTTCCAAGGCTCGGTGCGCTCTTCATCGAACGGAATGCCATTGGCTCTCGCCTCTTCGCCTGAGTCGAAAAGATTACCCCATGTGTCTTCGAAGTGATCTTCCCCGCCTTCGGCCAAGACCTTCTTATGACGGGCAGATTCCAGAGCTTCCGTGTCGGCGTCTTCCCATCCACAGCGCCAGCAATGATGGGCGGTCTCAGAATCCGGGATCTCCGAGAAGCGCGCACCGTACTCCGCCGCGTACTTTTTCCTGTCCCAATACTTCAGTGCAGCCAAACCAGGATAAATCATGTTCGACCTCCGTTCGGGTTCTTGGCATAACGATAGACCGTCGTCCGGTCTACTCCGAATTCTCTTGCCAGAGACGACTTGTTTTCACCTTCACTCAGCCGTAGCCGCAACTCCGCAGCCCGAGCCATCGTCAGCGAATGCTTGCGGCCCCGATAAGCCCCGGCTTTTTTCGCCAGTTCGATTCCCTCTCTCTGTCTCTCACGGATCAGCTCGCGCTCAAACTGCGCGAAAGCTCCCATGACGCTCAGCAGCAGATTCGCCATCGGGGAATCTTCGCCGGTGAAGATCAGGCTTTCCTTGACGAACCGGACGTGGACGCCCCGACTAGTCAGATCGAGAACCATCTTCCGTAAATCATCGAGGTTGCGGCCGAGCCGGTCCATCGAATGGCAGACGATAGTGTCACCCTCGCGGACGAAGCTCATCATGAGTTCGAGCTGGGGACGGTTCACATCTTTTCCCGAAGCCTTGTCCATGAACACGCGGTCAATCTTCACTCCTTCCAGCTGCCGGTTTTCGTTTTGATCAAAGGTGCTCACGCGCACATAACCCACGAGCTGGCCTTTCGGAGGATGTCGGGGCTTTTGTGTAGCGTTAGGTTCTTTAGCCTTGACCATGACCTGTAGCATAATAGCTAAACAGACTCTTGTGCAACGCGGTTCGGTCCTCACGCGCTACGTGGTGTTGGGCTATACCCCATAGCTACACTGAGCTGCATGCGCTAGCTATCCCGCATAATAGTTACAATGCTCAATCAAACTCCCGTATCAATCAACCCGAAGCGCCCACGAAAGCCGACAGGGCGGGAGACCTGGTACCCGTTCTACGCAGGCTTCTCCCAGGCGTTCGCAGAGGAGATGATCAAGAGCGCTCAGCTGAATTCTGAAGCGACTGTTTTAGACCCCTGGAATGGAAGTGGGACCACGACTAGCACAGCCAGCGCTCAGGGCTACCGTGCATACGGGTTTGACATCAATCCAGTTTCGGTAATCCTTGCCAAGGGGCGAAACTTCCCCATTTCTGCGGCTCCCAGCCTCAAACCACTTGCCCGAGCCATTCTGGAGCTTAGAGCCGACTACGAGCCGTCAGGCTCTGATCCGCTAGATACTTGGTTTGTACCTACGACCAGCCTGCGATTACGACAGATTGAAACTGGCATACGTCACTTGATGGTTGAATCGATCCAGCCGAGCTGTATTTCATCTCTAGCAGCATTCTTCTATATAGCTCTATTTCGGAGCACCCGTGATCACTTAGCGCCGCTTCGTCTTTCAAATCCGACATGGATAAAACGCAACTCTCAGAATCCTAAAATCACAGTGCCAACAGTGGAGCTGGATGCTTCATTCCTGCAGCACGTAGAACGGATGCAGTCCACTCTCGCTCAAGAGGTGTCTTCAGAAACTCGCGTTGACGCCCCATGTGAGATTGCCATTGCATCTTCTGAAGCAATTCCCTTACCCCCCGGAAGCATCAACTACGTTCTGTCTTCTCCTCCATACTGCACTCGCATCGACTATGGAGTTGCGACCATGCCGGAGCTGGCTATCTTAGGCTTCAACTCTGCGCATGATCTCCGGTTGCTTCGAGACTCGACGATAGGTACAACCACCATAAAAGCCACAACGCCTATACGTGACCCAGAATGGGGCACGACGTGTCTCGCGTTTCTAGATGCCGTAGAAAACCACGCAAGCCGAGCATCGCAATCGTATTACCTCAAGACACACCTTCAATATTTCAGCTCGATCGCAACCTCGCTAGCGGAGATTTCGCGGTGCCTAGCCGCCGATGGTACTTGTTGCCTGGTCGTCCAGGACTCCCATTACAAAGAGGTTTACAACGACTTGCCGGGCATCTTCACAGAAATGGGCGCTCACCACGGGCTACAGTTGACGAATAGAACTGATTTTAGTGTTGATCGCAATCTTGCTGGGATTCACGCACATGCACGCCGTTACCGCTCGTCAAGTGAGGCCACTGAGACCGTTTTAAGCTTTGCCAAAAGAACTGTATAGGAGCACGATGGCCGACAACCGCATCACCGATTTAATAGCCGCTCTCGATAGCGGAGCAAGCAAGGTACATACCCAGGCTCTCGATGTCTCGTTCAATGAGATCTTGGACATGTACAGCTCGAACGAGCTCGATATTAGCCCCGACTATCAACGATTATTTCGATGGCCGCTAGGTGCTCAGTCACGCTTTATCGAAAGTCTTCTCTTGGAGATGCCTGTGCCTCCCATTTACGTGGTCGAGGCCGAGGAGGGAAGGTACATGCTGATTGATGGTTTGCAGCGAATCTCCTCGTATCTCCACTTGCGCGGTGTGCTTGAGGCACCGCACCTGAAAGAACCTATCCACTTAGGCGAATCGTTGACTCTTCAGGACTGTGACATAGTGCATGCGCTGAATGGTCTCAAGTATGAAGACTTAGGAACCGCTTTGCAGATACGTCTTAAACGGGCTTTTGTACGTATGGAAGTAGTTCGAAAAGGGAGTGACCCTCGGTTCAAATACTACATGTTCAAGCGGTTGAACACAGGGGGAGAAGCGCTCACAGCGCAACAGCTCCGGAACTGCACCATCCGTTTGCTCAGCGCCGATTTTAACGACTTCATCATCACCCTCAGCCAGTCTCAGGACTACAAAGCAACCACCCAGGGCCTCACCGAAGAGCAACGCTTGGGGGCGTTCGATCAAGAACTGGTTCTTCGCTTCTTCGCAATGAAGAACAATCGCCCTTCCTTCAAGCACGACATTGCTGATTTCCTAACGGAATACATGGAATCCGTCTCTGAAAGAACAGACACCCCTCCGTTCGATTATGTTGGGGAAGAGAAGATTTTCGTGAAAACCTTTACGGTCCTTGCAGCATCGCTCGGGGAGGAGGCGTTTGCCTACGCCAGCAAAGATCGAACCAAGTTAACCAGGAGTTTCAGTGTTTTACACTTTGAGGCAATCTCTTTGGGGCTGCAAGGCTCTCTTCCCAATCTTGAACCTACCGATCTGGCCATGATGACTAAGGTAAAAACTGTCCTTATGGCGCTCAAGCTCGACTCTTCTTTTTACGGACTCACGACCGGCGGTGGAAAGAACTCTTCAGGACAGCTTGCCGCACGCATCAATGCCGTGTCGGAGGCTTTGCGAGTTGCAGGACTATGAACATCCCTGAGCTGAGAGCTGAGCTCGAATCAGACCGCGCATGGCGAGAAGATGAAATTCGTTTTCTGCAGAATCAACTCTCTGACTTTCCTGAAGACGAAAAGCTTAGGCAGCGCAGACCGCTGCTCTTGATTCTTTATGCTCACTATGAGGGTTTTTGCAAATTTGCCTTGACGCTCTACGTCAATGCAATCAACCGAGAGGGCTTGCCTATTTCGCAGGTGAACTACGCGCTTGCAACGGCATGTTTGAGCGATCTTTTAGAGGCAATGTGTGACAACAGCAGCAAATCGGACCTCTTCCGGCACGCGTTGCCTGATGATGTAAAGCTTCACAGGTTTGCTCGGCAAAGGGAATTCGTGCGTAGCATCGACACGTACCTAAGCCGCCCTGCGCGCATTCCGGTTAACATCGTGGATCTCGAAAGCAATCTCAAACCTGCTGTGTTGCGGAAGCTTCTCTACCAGATTGGATTTCAGCATGATCAGTTCGCGTTTATCGAAAGTGAAATACAACAACTTCTCAAAGCTCGCAACGGTATTGCACATGGGGAAACGAAAGATGGGATAGATGGACGCACCTATCTGCGTCTACGTCAGTGTGCTTTCAAGGTAATGGCGGGAGTTCTGACACAGGTGAGTCAGGCGCTGAGCGAACAATCGTATGAGCGCAGGACACCTTATCTGCTACCTGCTTCGATCGTCCAGTCGGTGCTTCCATCCGCACATTGAGATCGCAGAATTAGCAGCTGTCGGGTCTTGATTTGATGACGGGGAGAACTTGCTCTGCTGAGTCAGAAGCGAAGCTGCAGCCTATCTGAAGTTTGGTGAACGCAGTGTCAGCATTGTCTCTTACATGCCATCACGGGAGAATACGCATCTACCTCCCGTTTCGGATTGCTTCCGAATTGAGACGTGATCCTACTGTTGCTTCAACAATTTTACTCGTTAGACGATCAATGTTGTCTTCTCTGGAGACCGGCAGATCGAGACTTCTGGCCAGACCCTCTAGCTCCTTCTTGTTCAATATTTCACGATTCAACATGGAGAAGGCTTCATCTCGAGTTTTCGCATCGCTCAACGCACTCTTCGTCCGTTCAATATCGAGGTTCCTGTCTTTTTGGGACGGCGTTGCCCGTGGCACTTTGTGTTGGCGTAGAGGTGAAAGCAAAACCTCTAGTTCGAGGCTACGAAGCTCCTCCAACTCCTCAGGAGTTGCTCTTTCTGCAAGCTCAAGAATGAGTTTCAACACCGCTGCAACTTTGTTGTTTTCAACCATTGATCACCTATATGCCAGCAGAGACGGCGAATTCATCCGCAACATTTTCTATGCTTGTCACGACGCTTTGATGGGAACCAGAGTTGTAAGCATGCAGCACGACCGGAACCCCCATCTGTGGCGCACCAGCGAAGATGGTGTCATTTCGCTTCACATAGGAATCGAAAACCTTGGCTCCGGGCAGCTTCAGCATGCGGGCAATGTACTGTCGATGAGCACTCATCGGTTCGTTTCCGTATTCTTGAATCATGGTGAATACAACGCCGAGCATACGTGGCTCAATCTGTTCAACAGGATCGTCATCTTGAACGGCTGCGTACTCGTTGTAATCCTTAACGAGTTGATCAACGCTTCTGATTAGATAATCAATACCTAATGTGGAAAGATGATCGGGGCGCGCCGGGACTAGCAGATAGTCGCTGGCGATAAGGGCGGTCTTGGTGACAATATTGAAGTTGGGCGGACAGTCGATCAGGATCAGATCGTAGGCGAGAGGGTCTACGCCAGAGGCTATTCCATCGGCCAGACGACGATGTACATGCAGGAATCGCCGCTTCGCTTCGCTTAGCGAAGCTCCGCCAAGTTTTGTTGCCAGATCCAAATCGACATTGATCAATCCGAGGTGAGAGTAGATTATGTCGAGCTTTCCTCGACCTCCCAGGCTTTGCTTGACGCGAGTCGGGGTATCGATGAGAGAAGCTAAAGACACCGGTTTGTTCTTCTCGTATGCATCGAACCAAGTCT